>NZ_JBEYYC010000010.1:0-221897 GCF_040645355.1 Streptomyces sp. NPDC046805
TCTTCGTCAAGGGCGAGGTCATCAAGACCGTGCCCGAGTCGAAGATCGTGGAGACCCTCATCGAGGAGGCCATGAAGCTCGCCGCGCAGATGGAGAGGAACGGCGTCGGACCGGGGGAACCGGCCGTCACCGTGAGTTGAACCAAGGCACGGACCGAGAGGGGGCCCGAGGGTGACCATTCTGGAGAACATCCGGGGACCGCGCGACCTGAAGGCGCTGTCCGAGGCGGAACTCGGTGAACTGTCCGAAGAGGTACGGGAGTTCCTGGTGACGGCGGTCGCCAGGACCGGGGGTCACCTCGGGCCCAACCTGGGTGTGGTGGAGCTGTCCATCGCGCTGCACCGGGTCTTCGAGTCACCGGTCGACCGGATCCTGTGGGACACCGGCCACCAGAGCTACGTACACAAGCTTCTGACGGGACGTCAGGACTTCTCGAAGCTGCGCGGCAAGGGCGGGCTGTCCGGCTATCCGTCGCGCGAGGAGTCCGAGCACGACGTCATCGAGAACAGCCACGCCTCCACCGCGCTCGGCTGGGCCGACGGGCTCGCGAAAGCCCGCCAGGTGCAGGGGGAGAAGGGCCATGTGGTCGCGGTCATCGGCGACGGTGCGCTCACCGGCGGCATGGCCTGGGAGGCGCTGAACAACATCGCGGCCGCCAAGAACCGGCCGCTGATCATCGTCGTCAACGACAACGAGCGGTCGTACGCGCCGACCATCGGCGGCCTCGCCAACCATCTGGCCACCCTGCGCACGACCGACAGCTACGAGAAGGTCCTCGCCTGGGGCAAGGACGTACTGCTGCGCACGCCCGTCGTCGGCAGCACGATCTACGAGTCCCTGCACGGCGCCAAGAAGGGTTTCAAGGACGCCTTCGCCCCGCAGGGCATGTTCGAGGACCTGGGCCTGAAGTACGTCGGCCCGATCGACGGCCACGACATCAAGTCCGTCGAGTCCGCGCTGCGCCGCGCCAAGCGGTTCCATGGCCCGGTGCTGGTCCACTGCCTCACGGTCAAGGGCCGCGGCTACGAACCGGCCCTCGCCCACGACGAGGACCACTTCCACACCGTCGGCGCGATGGACCCGCTGACCTGCGCCCCGCTCTCCGTGTCCAGCGGACCGTCCTGGACGTCGGTGTTCGGCGACGAGATCGTGCGCATCGGTCAGGAGCGGGACGACGTCGTGGCGATCACGGCCGCCATGCTGCACCCGGTGGGTCTCGGCGCCTTCGCCGAACGCTTCCCGGACCGCGTCTGGGACGTGGGCATCGCCGAGCAGCACGCGGCCGTGTCGGCGGCGGGGCTCGCGACCGGCGGCCTGCACCCGGTCGTCGCCGTCTACGCCACCTTCCTCAACCGCGCCTTCGACCAGCTCCTGATGGACGTGGCGCTGCACCGCTGCGGCGTCACCTTCGTCCTGGACCGTGCGGGCGTCACCGGCGTCGACGGGGCCTCCCACAACGGCATGTGGGACATGTCGGTCCTCCAGGTCGTGCCCGGCCTCAGGATCGCCGCCCCGCGCGACGCCGGCCAACTGCGCACCCAGCTGCGCGAGGCCGTCGCCGTGGACGACGCCCCCACCCTGATCCGCTTCCCGAAGGAGTCGGTGGGACCGGACATTCCGGCGGTCGACCGCGTCGGCGGCATGGACGTCCTGCACCGGGACGAGCGCCCCGACGTCCTGCTGGTCGCCGTCGGTGCCATGGCACCGGTGTGCCTCCAGGCCGCCGATCTGCTGGCGGCGCGGCGCATCAACTGCACGGTCGTGGACCCCCGTTGGGTCAAACCGGTCGACCCGGAGCTGCCGGGCCTCGCCGCCGGACACCGCCTGGTGGCCGTCGTCGAGGACAACAGCCGCGCGTCCGGGGTCGGCGCCGCCGTGGCGCTGGCGCTGGGCGACGCCGAAGTGGACGTACCCGTACGGAGGTTCGGCATCCCGGAGCAGTTCCTCGCGCATGCCAAGCGCGACGAGGTGCTCGCCGACATCGGCCTCACGCCCGTGGAGGTCGCCGGACGGATCAGCGCGAGCCTGGCCGTCAAGGAGCGGTCCGACGGCCCAGTCAAGGAGAAACCCGAATGACCAAGGAGTTCGACCTCGGCGCCCTCCTGGCCGAGCGCGGAGCCGAGCGCTACGAGCTGCACGGCAAGTACCTCAATCCCCAACTCCCGCGCATGCTGCACACCATCGGCTTCGACAAGGTCTACGAGCGTGCCGAGGGCGCCCACTTCTGGGACGCGGACGGCAACGACTACCTGGACATGCTGGCCGGGTTCGGGGTGATGGGGCTTGGCCGCCACCACCCCGTCGTCCGCCAGGCGTTGCACGACGTCCTCGACGCCCAGCTCGCCGACCTGACCCGCTTCGACTGCCAGCCGCTGCCCGGACTCCTCGCCGAGAAGCTGCTCACGCACAGCCCGCACCTGGACCGGGTGTTCTTCGGCAACAGCGGCACCGAGGCCGTCGAGACCGCCCTCAAGTTCGCCCGGTACGCCACCGGAAAGCCGCGCATCCTGTACTGCGACCACGCCTTCCACGGCCTGACCACCGGCTCCCTGTCGGTCAACGGCGAGGGCGGATTCCGCGACGGCTTCGCCCCGCTGCTGCCCGACACCGCCGTACCGCTCGGCGATCTCGACGCCCTGGCACGGGAGTTGAAGAAGGGCGACGTCGCCGCCCTGATCGTCGAGCCGATCCAGGGCAAGGGCGTGCACGAGGCGCCGCCCGGATATCTGTGCGCCGCCCAGGAGTTGCTGCACCGGCACAAGGCGCTACTCATCGCCGACGAGGTCCAGACCGGCCTCGGCCGGACCGGGGACTTCTACGCCTACCAGCACGAGGACGGCGTCGAGCCCGACCTGGTGTGCGTGGCCAAGACGCTGTCCGGCGGCTATGTGCCGGTCGGCGCCACGCTCGGCAAGGACTGGATCTTCAAGAAGGTCTACTCGTCCATGGACCGCGTGCTGGTCCACTCGGCGAGCTTCGGCTCCAACGCGCAGGCGATGGCCGCCGGGCTGGCCGTGCTGTCGGTCATGGAGAACGAGGACATCGTCGCGGGCGCCCGTGCGACGGGCGAGCAGCTGAGGTCCCGGCTCGCGGCGCTGACCGACAAGTACGAGCTGCTCGCCGACGTCCGCGGCCGGGGCCTGATGATCGGCATCGAGTTCGGCCGGCCCAGCTCGCTGAAGCTGCGTAGCCGCTGGACCATGCTCCAGGCCGCCCGCAAGGGCCTGTTCGCCCAGATGGTGGTCGTGCCGCTGCTGCAGCGCCACCGCATCCTCACCCAGGTCTCCGGCGACCACCTGGAGGTGATCAAGCTGATCCCGCCGCTGATCATCGGCGACGCGGACGTGGACCGCTTCGTCGATGCCTTCACCGCCGTGATGGACGACGCGCACAGCGGCGGCGGCCTGATGTGGGACTTCGGCAGGACCCTGGTGAAGCAGGCAGTGGCGAACCGGTGATCACAGGGCGGGTCCGGGGCGGCTTTTTGCCTCTGAGGCAAAAAATTTGCCCCATGGGCAAAGTCTCCGGCTCAATGGAGGCATGAGCTCCTCCGAAGCCGAGCTGCCCGTCGTGGCGCCGCAGCTCCGCTCGCTGCGCCGCCGCGCCGGCCTCACCCTGGAGGCCGCGGCCCGCGCCGCCGGGCTGTCGCCCGCCCACCTGTCCCGTCTGGAGACCGGACAGCGCCAGCCGTCGCTGCCGATGCTGCTCGCGCTCGCACGCATCTATGGTACGACCGTCTCGGAACTGCTCGGCGAGACGGTCGCCGACCAGGACGCGATCGTGCGCGCCGCGGACATGGAGCCGACCTCCGCGGGCGGCTGGAAGTACTGGCAGGCCGGCGCGTCCGGCCGCGGTATGCAGGCCCTCCGCGTGCACGTGCCGTACCGCACGCAGGGCGACATCGTGCGGGTGCACCCGGGCGAGGAGTGGCTGTACGTCCTCAAGGGGACGCTCAGGCTCCGCCTCGGCGACACCGCGCACCTGCTTGAACCCGGTGACAGCGCGCACTTCGACTCGCTGACCCCGCACCGCCTCGCCGCCGAGGGCCGCGACGGGGTCGAGCTTCTCTTCGTACACACCCTGCTCCAGAGCCCCACGGCCGCGCTGTGCCTGGGCACCACGACGGGAGACCTGCCATGAGCGACCTGGAAACGAAGTTCCCGCGCGCCCTGTGGGTGCGACTGATCATCTACATCGCCGTCGGCCACGTGTTCGCGGCCTTCCTCTACCTGCTGTTCGCGGTGGGCGCCAAGGGGTGAGCCGTGAGGTGTGCTCCGCGGGGCCCGCGAGACGTGACCGTGGTCAGTCGAGGAGGCGGTCCCGCAGGCGCTGGCGAGTCTGCGGGGTGATCCCGAGGCCCTGCTCCAGGTACGCGTCGACGCCGCCCCACGTCTCCTCGATGCTCGCGAAGGCCGCCGTCAGGTACTCGGCCCGCGCGTCGAAGAGCGGGCTCAGCAGCTCCATCACCTCGGGGGTGTACGCGGTCTCCGGGTTGCCGTTGCGCCGGACCTTGTAGCGGCGGTGCTTGGCGTTGGACTCCAGGTAGTCGGCGACGATCGCCTCGCGCTCCACGCCCACCGCCAGGAGCGTCACGGCAATGGAGATGCCCGCGCGGTCCTTGCCGGCGGCGCAGTGCATCAGCGCGGGCACGCTGTCCTCGGCCATCGCGTGCAGCACACGGGAGTGCTCGGCGGTGCGCTCCGTGACGATCTTCCGGTACGAGGTGATCATCCGGTCCGCGCCCTGGTCGTCCGCGAGGATCGCGCGCAGCTGGGCGATGTCGCCGTCGCGGACCATCTTCCAGAACTCGGCGCCGTCCGCCGGGTCGCTCAGCGGCAGGTTCATGTTCCGTACGCCGGGCAGTGCGACGTCCGGGCCCTCGAGCTTCTGGTCGGCCGCGTTACGGAAGTCGAAGATCGTGTGCAGGCCCAGGGAGGTGAGGAACGCGGCGTCCTCGGCGGTCGCGTGCGCCAGGTGACCGCTGCGGAACAGCACCCCGTACCGCACCCGCCGTCCGTCCGTGGTCGGCAGCCCGCCCACATCACGGAAGTTGCGTACTGCGGCCAACTCGGGCTCGGTCGAAGGGACCTGCTGCGTCACGGGGGCTCCTCCCGGTCGGCCCCGTCGGCGCGGCTCGCCGACGGGCACGGTCTCGACGATACGACATGGGTTCATCAGGCAATCAGTTGCCCGCAGGGGCTGCGACAGGGGTGTCGGGCGGAGGGTGTGAGCCGTCGATATGTCCGGCCTATTGCCTCATTCGTCTTCGAGGTGTCATATCTCACCGTTCGTCAACCCTTTCCTACGGTCGCGTAGGTCACATCCGAAGGTGAATCATGTGTGGATGTGACAGACGATTCGGAGAGTGACAACACAACAGTGATCGGGTCGTACGTGGCGGTGGGGGACAGCTTCACCGAGGGCGTCGGCGATCCCGGCCCCGACGGGGCGTACGTCGGCTGGGCGGACCGGTTCGCGGTCCTGCTCGCGGACCGCAGGCCCGAAGGCGACTTCAACTACACCAATCTCGCGGTACGCGGGAAGCTGCTCGACCAGATCGTGGCGGACCAGCTTCCGCAGGCCGTCCGGCTCGCCCCGGACCTGGTGTCCTTCTGCGCCGGCGGCAACGACATCATCCGCCCCGGCACCGACCCGGACGACGTGGCCGAGCGCTTCGAGCGGGCCATGGCCCGGCTGACCTCGGAGGTCGGCACGGTCATGGTGACGACCGGTTTCGACACCCGCGGCGTGCCGGTGTTCAAGCACCTGCGCGGCAAGATCGCGACGTACAACGGGCATGTCCGGGCCATCGCCGACCGGTACGGCTGCCCCGTGCTGGACCTCTGGTCCCTGAAGACCGTGCAGGACCGCCGGGCCTGGGACGAGGACCGCCTCCATCTCTCTCCCGAGGGTCACACACGCGTGGCGCTCCGCGCCGGCCAGGTGCTCGGCATCGAGGTCCCGGCGGACCCGGACCAGCCCTGGCCCCCGTTGCCGCCGCGCGGCACCCTGGAGATCCGCCGCGACGACGTCCACTGGGCCCGCGAGTACCTGGTCCCCTGGATCGGGCGCCGACTGCGCGGCGAGTCCTCGGGCGACCATGTGACGGCCAAGGGCGCGCTGTCGCCGGACGACATCAGGATGCGGATCGCTGCGGTGGCCTGACGGGCGTGAGGGGCATCGGGGGTGGTCGGCTTCACCCCCGGCTCATCGCCGTCGGCCGATCCCCATCGGCGCCTCCCTGTGATCCGTTCCCCGTGGGCCGATCCCGCTCGCGGGCTCACCGCCCGTCGCAGGAGCGGTCACCGCTCCTACGAGATCAACGTCTCCCGGTCCAGCCCCAGTTCCCGGGCGAGTGCGTCGTCCACCCACTCCTGGGCCCGGGATGTGGGCACCGCACCCGCGTACGAGGTCAGCTGTACGGCGAGCCCGTCGAGCAGGGCCGTCAGCCGCAGGGCCGTACCGGACGGGTCAGGGCAGGCGAACTCGCCCGCCGCCACCCCCTCGGAGATGACCTCGGCCAGCGCCGCCTTCCACTGCTCGTCCAGATCCTGGGTGACCTCGCGCAGGGTGGATTCGCGCAGCGCCACCGCCCAGCCCTCGATCCACAGCCGCCAGCCCTTCGCCTGGCCGGTGGGCGCGTACCAGCGGACGGCCGACCGCAGCCGGCGCAGCGCGGTCGTCCGGCGGCCCAGCAGCTTGCGCAGATGGGCGAGGTCGCCCTCGGCCGCGTAGGCGAACGCGGCGGCCATCAACTTCTCCTTGGTCGAGAAGTGGTAGAGCACCAGCGCGTTGCTCACCCCCAGCGCCGAGGCCACGTCGGCGATCCTGACCGCCGCCACACCCCGTGCCCCGATCTGCTCGATGGCGGCCCGCAGCAGCGCCTCCCGCCGCTCCGCCACGCTCAACCGCACTCTCGCCACGCGGTCACCCTAATCCGTCGTCAGGTGGGGTGCCGAAGTCAGGTGAATCTACCGGCCGTTCACACCCCCTGTGCGGATCACGCCGTCACGCCCGCCGTCACCGGTACCACCCGTAGCGCTCCGCGATGACCGGCAGCCGGTCGGCGACGAGGGCGTGGGCGGCGGCCCGCGGAGTCGTCCCGTCGGCCTCCGCGCGGGCCAGCATCCGGTCGATCAGGACGCGCATCGAGCTCCGGGTGCGGGCGAACGCCTCGTCCGCGTCGGGGCCTATGTCGCCGAACAGCGTCCACCACCACCAGGCGTTCGTACCGGAGTTGACGACCACGTCCGGCAGTACGGTCACCCCGCGCGCGGCCAGCAGTTCCTCGGCCGCGGGGATGACCGGCATGTTGGCCGCCTCGACGATCCAGCGGGCGGTGATCCGCTCCTGGTTCGCGGTGTCGATCGCGTACGACACCGCCGCGGGCACCAGCACCTCCGCGTCCGCGGACAGCCAGGCGTCGCCCGGCAGTTCACGGTCGGCGGCGCGCAGCACGGAGCGGTCCACGGTGCCGTACGCGTCCCGTGCCGCGAGCAGCGCCTCGACGTCGAGGCCGGCCGGGTTGGCCATGGTCCCCTTGACGTCGGCGACGGCCACGACCCGCAGTCCCGCGCGCGCGAGGAAGCGGGCCGTCGCCCCGCCCATGGTGCCGAGCCCCTGCACGGCCACCCGTGTCCCCGCGTACGGCACCCCGGCCCGGTCCAGCGCCGCGAGCACCGACTCGGCGACCCCGCAGCCGCCGACCAGTTCGTCCAGGCCGATCCCGTCCACCTCGACCGCGAAGGCGTCCGCCAGCCGCCCCCGGGCCGCGGTCTCGTCGTCGAGCAGCGGGTACACGGCCTGCACGGACGACACGAGGCCCGCCTCGGCGACGGCCCGGTCGACGAGGTCCTGGGTGAGCCCGAGGTCCTCGCCGGTCGTCCAGAAACGCTCGATGTACGGCCGCATGGCGCGCAGATAGCGCACGAGCAACCCGTACGCCTCCGGGCCCTGGGGGTCGCAGTCGATGCCGCCCTTGGCGCCCCCGAGGGGGACGTAGCGGTCCTCGGGGTTGTAGTGCAGCGCCTCCTTCATGGTCATGCCGCGGGCGAGGCCGGTCACCTCCTCCAGGGTGCAGCCGGGCCGCATCCGCAGACCACCGCTGGCCACACCCCGTACCAGCCGGTCGACGACCAGGAAGCCCTGGCGTCCCGTGACATGGTCGGTCCAGGTGAGCGACACCAGGGGGGCGGTCATACGGACTCCTCGGGAACGACAGCTACTGAACCGGGAGTCAGTTTCCGGAGGGGGCCGCCCTCTGTCAACGGGCCGGACGGACCGTCAGGTCCTGTCCGTCGGGATCTCGCACCCGTCCTTGAAGCCCTGGCTGGTGAGGTCCAGCGCCGAGTTGATGCGCGAGCGCAGGTTCTCCACCGCCACCATCGCCGTCAGCTCCACCAGCGCCGGCTCGCCCAGCTGGTCGCGCAGCCGGTCGACGAGCTCGTCGTCCACGGTCGGCGGCGTGGCCGTCATCGCCTCGGCGTACGCCAGCACGTCGCGCTCCAGCGGGGTGTACGCGTCACTATCGCGCCAGGTGGGCACGTCGTGCACCTTCTCGGGCGCCATTCCGCGCTCCCGGCTGACCCAGTAGCCGAAGTCCATGCACCACGAGCACCCGATCGCAGCGGCCGTCGCCATCTCGGCGAGGGCCTTCAGATCGGGGTCGAGCCCCTTCCACTTTCCCACCGACAGCTCGAACCGCAGGTCGCTCCAGAGCACGCGCGGATTGTGCGCGAGCGCTCGGGCGGGGTCGAGGGGCCTGCCGTACGTACGGCGGCTGTACCACTCGATGAGCCGGAAGAGGACGGTGCGGGGCGGAGTGAGCGAGACGCGGGCCACGGGGGCCACCTCCTGACCATCGGTCCGGGCGCCTCGGGGCGGGCGCCCTCACCGGTACGACGGAACGGGCGCCCATGGATGTGACATCGCGTCCGCCGAGGTGGCAGTGACCCTCGTCACGTCCGGAATACCCGGCCGTGACCGCGACGCTCCCGACTGTCGGAGGGCCGGACGATAATGGATGGCCCCACCAACGAATCGCCCCACCGGATGTGGCGCCCCGACGGACGGGTGGCCTCACCGGCTCCACCAGGAGGTACCGTGACCGGTTTGCGTTCCCTGAGCTCCGGGCTTCGCGCGGTGCGGCCCGCGGCCTTCGGCGCGGACCCGGGCGGTGATCGACTGGCCCGCATCCACAGCTCGCCCCACTTCAAGAACGGCGTCTTCCAGAATCCCGGCGGCCCCACCTCGACCCGGCCCTCCGGGTCGATGCTGGACCTCGCGAAGGCCTACTTCGACAAGGACGAGCGACCGCTGCGCGCCCCGCTGGGCGCGATCCCGGTGCACGCCACCACGCCGGCCGACCTCGCCAAGCCGCCCGCCACCGGGCTGCGGCTGACCTGGATGGGCCACTCCAGTGTGCTCGCCGAGATCGACGGGCAACGGGTGCTCTTCGACCCGGTCTGGGGCGAGCGCTGCTCCCCGTTCCCGTTCGCCGGACCCAAGCGGCTGCACCCGGTGCCGATGCCGCTGGCCGCGCTCGGCCCCGTCGACGTCGTGGTCATCTCGCACGACCACTACGACCACCTGGACATGCCCACGATCAAGGCGCTGGCCGACACGGACACCGTGTTCGCCGTGCCGCTGGGCGTCGGAGCCCACCTGGAGCACTGGGGCGTCTCCGCCGACCGGCTGCGCGAGCTGGACTGGCACGAGGCGACCCGGGTCGGCGGCCTCACCCTGACCGCCACCCCCGCCCGGCACTTCTGCGGCCGGGGCCTGCGCAACACCCAGCACACGCTCTGGGCCTCCTGGGCCGTCGCCGGTGAGGAGCACCGGATCTACCACAGCGGCGACACCGGCTACTTCGAAGGCTTCAAGGACATAGGAGCCGAGTACGGGCCGTTCGACGCCACGATGATCCAGATCGGCGCGTACAGCAATTACTGGCCCAAGGGCCGCACCGAACACACGCCCCTGCCGGGTGCGTGGCCGGACATCCACATGTCGCCCGCCGAGGGCGTGCAGGCACACCTTGACCTGCAAGGGGGCAGGCCGCACGGTGTGTTGCTGCCGATCCACTGGGGGACGTTCAACCTGGCCTTGCACGCGTGGGCCGAGCCGGGCGAGTGGACCAAGGACGCCGCCGAGGAGATCGGGCAGGCCGTTGCCTCCCCCCGGCCCGGCGAGCCCTTCGAACCGGCCGGGCAGCTTCCCACGGACCCGTGGTGGCGTGCGGCGTCCCACCCGATCGCACACCCGTGGCGTCGGCCGCGGTCGGTGGTGCCGGCGGCCGCTGAGGAGCGGAGCGACGATCTCGACTTCGCAGGTGACATTTGACATCGAGCGAGCATGAAGTCGGCCGGATCACGGCACGCGGGCGACGCCGACGTAGAAGCCGCTCAACTCCTGGGCGGGAGCCGGTGAATCCTTGTACCACTTGGTCGCCGTGACCAGCCCTGGAGCCACCAGTTCCAGGCCCTCGAAGAACGGCTCGATCTCGGCCCGCGTACGCATGCGCAGGGGGATCTCGCCCTTGCGGTAGGTCGTGGTCACCGACTTGACGAGGTGCGGGTGCTCATCGGTGGTGCCGTGGGAGAACATGAAGTAACTGCCCGAGGGCAGCGCGTCGAGAAGCGTCCGCGTAAGACCGTAGGGGTCTTCGTCGTCGGTGATGAAGTGCATCAGCGCGATCATCGACAGCGCGACGGGCCGGGTGAGGTCCAGGAACGTACGGGCGTGGTCGAGGATGGTTCCCGGCTTCCGTACGTCGGCCTCGACGTAGTCGGTGCTTCCCTCGCGGCTGCTGACGAGCAGAGCCTCCGCGTGCCGCCGCACGATGGGGTCGTTGTCGGCGTAGGCGATCCGCGCCGACGGCACTATGCCTTGCACGATCTGATGCAGGTTCGGCTCGGTCGGGATGCCCGTACCGATATCGAGGAACTGGTCGATGCCGTTGCCGGCCAGCCAGGCCGCCGCGCGGTGCATGAACGCCCTGTTGCGCATGGCGTTGAGACGCGCTTCCGGCGGCAGCTTCGCCACCACCTCCTCGTCAACCGGATAGTTGTCCTTGCCGCCCAGCAGACAGTCGTAGACGCGTGCGGGGTGGGGCCTGCTCGTGTCGATACGACTTCCGGAGGAGGGGGATGCCGTCATCCATGACTCCAGCGTGTACTAGATCGCTGACCGACTCACCGAGGTCGCTTCCTACGCCGTGGGTGAGGCAGTAGAGGGCGTTGCGATTGTGCCATTGGCCCAGCCCTCGCACAGAGTTGTCGCTGGATGTTCGCACGCTCAAGTGGGCCCGGGCGCTGGGTGTATTGCCCCGGAGCGTTGTTCACACGGCTGATCGGTGACTGGCCGCCGAGTGCGGTCGCCTTGGCTGAAACGGCGAGCTGGCGTGGTCGGCAGTGGCTGTGCCCCTCACCGTTTTCCTGTGACCGCTTCCGACCGGGTCGGATCGATCGGCGTCGCTTCAATTCCCCTTGTCCAGCGGGGTTATCGGTCTGTCGTACGACGCTTCATACCAGGGCGGGACCAACGCCGGGGGAGTTTGTCAACTGCCACCGCACCCCCTGCGCGCACGACTACGGTGAGTGTCCGTCGGGCGACGCAGGGCCGATCATCGTCGGCCCTCTCGACCGGCTCTGCGATGACGCATGCCCACATCGCGCACACCACGCGAGGAAACAGGCCCGACGGACCAGCCCCCAGTACGAGGACACCGATGTCTCACCTGCGTGCACCGGCCGGCCGCACCGACCGCCGTGAGGGCGGCCGGCACGGACGGCCGGACCCCCGCCCCGTTCCTCCGCTGCCCGAGACGCACATACGCCCTCAACTCCTGCGCCTGGCCGTGCTGCCGCCCCTCGCGGTGGCGCTCAGCGGCAGCGCCGCCGTCCTCTTCGCCGTCCGCTCCACCGGGGCACGGCCCGGCCTCACCCTGTGGGCCGTGCTCGCCGGTGCCGTCTCGGTGACCGTCGCGGGCATCGTCATCGCCGTCGTCGCCGCGAACCGCGCCGCCCGCTCGGTGAGTGACCGCGTCGGTGCCCTGCGCCGCAACGCCGCACGCGGCGAGGCGGACCTGCGCGCCCTCGTCGAGGTGTTGCGCCGCGGGCAGGCACCGCCGCAACGCAAGTCGCGCGGCGGACCCCCGGACGACGCTGACGCCTTCGAGCTGCTCGCGGCCGACCTGGCCCGGGCCCACGAGGGCGCCGTCATCGCCGTCGTCCAGGCCGCCCAACTCTCCAGCCAGACGGGGAGCGAACAGAAACTCGAGGTCTTCGTCAACCTCGCCCGGCGGCTGCAGTCGCTCGTCCACCGGGAGATCACGATCCTCGACGAGATCGAGAACGAGGTCGAGGACCCCGACCTGCTCAAGGGCCTGTTCCATGTGGACCACCTCGCCACCCGTATCAGGCGGCACGCCGAGAACCTCGCCGTGCTCGGCGGCGCCGTCTCGCGCCGGCAGTGGAGCAACCCGGTGTCCATGGTCGAGGTGCTGCGTTCCGCCATCGCCGAGGTCGAGCAGTACTCCCGGGTCAAGCTCGTGCCGCCGATCGACGGCGAGCTGCGCGGGCATGCCGTCGCCGACGTCATCCACCTGCTGGCCGAACTCATCGAGAACGCCACGGTGTTCTCCGCCCCGCACACCCAGGTGCTGCTCCGCGCCAGCCTTGTCACCGCCGGGCTGGCCGTAGAGGTGGAGGACCGCGGACTCGGCCTGCCGGTGAACGAGCAGCACAGAATGAACGCCCTGCTCGCCGACCCCGACCAGGTCAACGTCGGCAGCCTGCTCGCGGACGGGCGCATCGGCCTGTACGTCGTCTCCCAGCTCGCCCGGCGCCACGGCATCCATGTCCGCCTGCAGACCAACATCTACGGCGGGGCCCAGGCCGTACTCGTCGTCCCGCAGGGGCTATTGGGCACGACGCCGGGTGTACCCGCGGTCGTACCGCAGCACGATCCGAAGCCGGAGTGGAGCGGACCTGAACGCGGGACTCGGAGTGGACCTGTCGGTGTACAGGCCCGACCTCAGCCGAATCGACCGCCAGGACGGGCGGAGCAGGCAGGACAGGCAGGACAGGGGAGACAGTCAGGACAGGATGGACAGGCGGAACGGGCCGGGCGGACGGGGCAGTTGGGGCGGCAGCGGGCCTCCGCGGAACTCTCGGAAGCGGGAGGTGGGCGGCGGCTCATGCCGCTCGAGTCCGCACGGCTCGGTGCCACGGCGAACGGTGCCGACCCCGCGCCGCTTCCGGTCCGTGGCGCCCGCGAGGCGCGGCCCAACCCCGCGGATGCCGTGCCGGGCGCCAGGGCAGGGGACCGGCGCATGGTCGCGGAGAACGTGGCCGCGCCGCCCCCCACGCTCGGCGGCACCGCGGTGCGCGGCACCATGGGCAAGCCCCGGCTGCCACGCCGCCGCGCCCAGGAACACATCGTGCCCCAGCTGCGTGGGGGCCCCACACCGCGTCAGGAGAGCGAAACGCTCGCCGGCCACGACCCTGGCCTGATGGCGGCCTTTCAGCGCGGCATCGGTCTCGCCGAGACACAGCAGCAGATGGAATCGGCAGACACCGGGTCGACTGAATCGATTGCATCGGCTGAACCGATTGCATCGAGTGGGGCGTCCGAGTCGATGCGTGTGAGCGCGGCACATGGAGAGTGGGCCCATGTGTCGCCGAGGGACTCGACTGCGGCGGGCATGGGCCCTGCCCACATGGGGCTGGAACACATGGGTCCAGACCACACCGGCCCGGCGGAACTGACCCCGGCGCACATGGATGCCGCGCACATTCCGCGGCCACAGCACATGACTTCACCGCACATGAATGGGCCGCACACGGACGCACCGCACACGGACATGCCCGCCAGCCCCGAAGCGCGCGCCCACACGAGTGGAACGGATCCCACCGCCGGTCCCGACGGGAGCGCACCGGCCGGATGACCAGCCCCGTGATCACCCCCACTACAGCCTCAACCCCCACCTCAATCCCCTCCGCTCCCGCAGACCTTCGCACCCCAAGGAGTCGATCCACCATGGCGAGCGATGCGCAGACCGCCCAGGTATCCGACCTCGACTGGCTGATGAGCGGCCTCGTCCAGCGCGTACCGCACACGACCAGCGCTGTGCTCCTGTCCTGCGACGGGCTCGTGAAGTCCGCCCACGGCCTCGACCCGGACAGCGCCGACCACATGGCCGCCCTGGCCTCCGGCCTGTACTCCCTCGGTCGCAGCGCGGGCGTCAGGTTCGGCGAGGGTGGGGATGTACGGCAGATCGTCGTCGAACTCGACTCGACCCTGCTGTTCGTCGCCACCGCCGGCTCCGGCACCTGTCTCGCCGTGCTCGCGGGCCGCGAGGCCGACGCCGCCGTACTCGGCTACGAGATGGCGATGCTGGTCAAGAGCGTCCGGCCGTACCTGGTGACCGCACCCCGGCAGCCCGCCGTAGAACCCCCGGCGATGAAGCCTTGAGCGTGCAGGCGGCCGGCGACGGGCCGTGGCTCGACGACGCGGCCGGACGGCTGGTGCGCCCCTTCACCGTCAGCAACGGCCGTACCCGGCCCACCATCTCGCTGGACCTCGTGTCCCAGGTGATGGCCACCGGAGCCACCCCGTTCGGGTATCTCGGCCCGGAGCACACCCAGGCCCTCGATCTGAGTCGCGGGCCCGTGTCGGTCGCCGAGATCGCCGCGCATCTGAAGCTGCCCGCAGGGGTCACCAAGGTGCTGCTCGCCGACCTCGTCGACTGCGGAGCGCTGACCGCCAAGCCCCCCGCGTTCCACGACAACCCCACTGACCAGTCCCTTCTGGAGGCAGTGCTCGATGGATTACGACGACACCTCTGACCCGTTCCCCACCGCGCTCAAGATCCTGGTGGCGGGCGGGTTCGGGGTCGGCAAGACGACCTTCGTGGGCGCGGTGAGCGAGATCGCGCCGCTCAGCACGGAGGAGCTGCTCACCACGGTCAGTGCTGCGACCGACGACCTCGAAGGGATCGAGAACAAGGTCGAGACGACCGTGGCGATGGACTTCGGCCGCATCACCCTCGACCCGGAGCATGTGCTGTACCTGTTCGGCACGCCCGGCCAGGAGCGGTTCTGGTTCATGTGGGACGAGTTGTCCGAGGGCGCCCTCGGCGCGGTCATCCTCGCCGACACCCGCCGGCTGGAGGACTGCTTCGCCGCGGTCGACTTCTTCGAGGAACGCGGCCTCGGATTCATCGTCGCCGTCAACGAGTTCGACGGCTCCTACCGCTACGACCCCGAGGAGGTGCGCGCGGCCATAGACCTCGACCCCCGGGTTCCGGTCGTCCCCTGCGACGCCCGCATCTCCAGTTCCGGCGTGCAGACCCTGCTCACCCTCGTACGCCATCTCATCGCCCATGCCCCGGCCACCGCGCCGAGCCATGGCGCCCACATGTGACCCCCGCACACGAACCACGGAATGCGCATATGAGCTACGCCCACAGGGAGGGAGCTCGGTCATGAGCTACGAGCCGCCGCGGCCGGCCAGGAGGCTGCTGCTCACCCCCGAGGACAACGAAGCCCCCGCCCGTACCCGGAGGCTGCGCCGACTGGGCCTGGGCGAGCGGCCCGAACCCGCTCTCGACGCGTTCGCGGATCGGATAGCGGGGCTCATCGGCGCCGCGTACGCCATGGTCAACTTCATAGGCGAGGAACGGCAGTTCTTCGCGGGGTTGTGTGCGCCCGGCGCCTGGCCGACGACGAAGGCCGACGGCACCAGGCCCCACGTCGACCGCTGTCTCCCGCGCGACCATGGGTTCTGCCCCCATGTGGTGGTCCGGCGCAAGGCACTGGTCCTGGACGACGTCTGCGACTACCCGCGCTTCGCGTGCAACCCGGTCGTCGACGAGTACGGCATCCGCTCCTATCTGGGCGCCCCGTTCATGGACAGCACCGGCATCGTCCTCGGCACGGTCTGCGCCGTCGATGCGGAGCCGCGCCGGTGGGGGAAGGCCGGCCTGGAGACGATCAAGTCGATGGCGGCGGACCTCGGCGCCGAGATCGCACTCCGCGAGGAGATCCCGGAGCTGTGAGGGCGCCCGATCGGCCCGGCCGCCCGGCGAATTCTTCCCTTCCCGATCTATCCCGGTCGTCCGAACTCTCGCGCTAGGCTGCGCTGTTGCGGCGTGTGCCTGATCAGGTGGGGGCCTGGTCTCGCCGACGAGTAGGGGGCGTGATGAAGGGCGTCAGAAACAGTACGGCGGCGGACGTGATGCGCCGAAGACGCCGGAACGTGGTGGCCGTGCTCGTCACGGCCGTCGTGCTGGCCGGCGTCGCGACGCTGAGCGCGTATCTGTCGAGCAGTGAGAGCGTCGCCCGGATGTGGGTATCGGCGCAACTGTCCGCCGACGGCCGCGCCCACATCACCGAGGTGATCGACTACGACTTCGGACACGAGGACCGGCACGGCATCTTCCGGGACATCCCCGGCCTGCCCGCCGAGGCCGACGAGGCCAAGGTGCACATCGCCATGGACGGCGAGCCGGTCCCGTACGAACTGCAGGCCGAGATGGGCGACGACGGCGAGACCCGCATCCTCATCGGAGACGCCGACCGCACGGTCACCGGCGCTCACCGCTACCGCATCGAGTACCGGCTGGACGACATCGCCCCGAAGGGGAAACTCGCCTGGGACGCGGTCGGCACCGGATGGCAGGTTCCGCTGCAGCACGTCGAGATCCATGTGACCGGGCCCTACACCTTCGGTGACGTCCACTGCGTCAGCGGTCGGCAGGGCTCCCGGTCCCCCTGCCAGGCCCGCCAGCCGTCGCCGGGGCGACTCGCGCTCGGCTTCGACCACCTCGACGCAGGTCGCGGCGCCACGCTGTACGCCGCCTCCGCGGGCTCCCTCGCCACGGCCCCGCCGTCGCCTGCCGAGCCGGCCGGACGGGTCCTCTCCATCCACCGCCCCGACCCGCTTCGTGTCGGCTTGCCGGCCGCCGCGATCGTCCTGGCCGCCGGGCTTCTGACGGGGTGGGCGATGCGACTGGCCGGGCGCGAACGGGTTCCCGCCGATGCACTGCCGGGAGCGGCCGCGGACGCGACCGGCGCCCCGCGCCGCGTCGACATCACGCGTCTCGCCCGCCTGGTCACCGAGACCTCCTCCCCGCCCGAAGGGCTGACCCCGGCCCAGGGCGGCGTGCTGCTCACGGAGAAGGTCCTGCCCGGGCATCAGGTGGCCTGGCTGCTGAAGGCCGTGATCGACGGCTACCTCGTCATGGACGACAACGAGTCCTTCCCCACGCTCACCCGCCCGTCGCGGGACGAGGTCCAGCGCACCGACCGCGAGGTCAGGGAGGTGCTGGACCAGGTGTTCGCGGGCCGCGACTCGCTGCGGCTCGGCGGTGGCTACGACGGTCTCTTCACCACCGCCTGGCGGAAGATCGCCGCCGACCTGGGGCGCTGGCGCGACGACGGCGACGACCTGTGGGAGCCGGGCCGGGGCGCGCTCCAGGGGCGACTCCAGACCATCGGCCTGCTCGCTACCCCGGTCGGCCTGATCGCCACGATCGTCGCCGCAGTCGCGGCGGGCCGCCCGCACGGATACTGGGCGATCCTGCTTCCCGTCGGCGCGGCTCTGGCGGGCGTCGGCGTCGCGCTGTTCGCCTGGTCCGGCGAGCTGAGGGTGCGCACCCCCAAGGGCTCGGCGCTGTGGCTCCGCCTGGAGTCCTTCCGCCGCCACCTCGCCGGGGCCGGAGCTCAGCACGTGGAGGAGGCGGCTGACGCGGGCGTACTGGACGAGTACACCGCCTGGGCCGTGGCGCTCGGCGCGGCCGATCGCTGGTCCGAGGCCGTGCGGCAGTCGACGGTGCCGCCGCCCTCCCGCTCCCCGCAACGGTCCGCCCGAGTGCCGTTGTACCGCCCGCTGATGGCCTACGCGATGCTCAAGGCGGTCACCTCGACCACCACCCCACCGCCTCCTCCTCCGAGCAGTTCGTCCGGCTCCGGTTCCTCCGGTTCGAGCTCCGGCGGTGGCTACTCCGTCGGTGGCGGCGGGGGCGGAGGTGGCGGCGGCTCCTGGTGACCGGCGGCCGACGTGTGAAGGAAAGCTGCGGCCGCGCTTAAGAAAACCTCGATGGACCGAGGCCACCGGTATAGGGCAGATTTCTCCGGGAATTCACCCCTCTCCCCGGCGCGGGCCCCATCGGCGTGCCCTGGACCGGGAGCTCACCCACAGGAGCCGTCGCGTGAAGGCGCTGGTCAAGGACAAGGCGGAGCCCGGGCTCTGGCTCACGGACGTTCCGGAGCCGCAGGCCGGCCGCGGGGAGGTACTGATCAAGGTCCTGCGGACCGGGATCTGCGGCACCGACCTCCACATCCGCAACTGGGACGGCTGGGCGCAGCAGGCCATCAGCACCCCGCTCGTGCTCGGGCACGAGTTCGTCGGCGAGGTCGTCGAGACCGGCCGCGACGTCGCCGACATCAAGGTCGGCGACCGGGTCAGCGGCGAGGGCCACCTCGTCTGCGGCAGGTGCCGCAACTGTCTCGCCGGGCGCCGCCACCTCTGCCGTGCGACGGTCGGCCTGGGCGTCGGCCGTGACGGCGCGTTCGCCGAGTACGTCGTGCTGCCCGCCGCCAACGTGTGGGTCCACCGCGTCCCCGTCGACCTCGACATCGCCGCGATCTTCGACCCGTTCGGCAACGCCGTGCACACCGCGCTGTCGTTCCCGCTGGTCGGCGAGGACGTCCTGATCACCGGCGCGGGCCCGATCGGACTGATGGCCGCGGCCGTGGCCCGTCACGCGGGTGCCCGCAACGTCGTCGTCACCGACGTCAGCGAGGACCGCCTCGACCTGGCCCGCAAGCTCGGCGTCAGCCTCGCCCTGAACGTCGCGGAGTCGACGATCGCCGACGGTCAGCGCGAACTGGGCCTGCGCGAGGGCTTCGACATCGGCCTGGAGATGTCCGGCCGCCCCGAGGCGATGCGCGACATGATCGCCAACATGACGAACGGCGGCCGCATCGCCATGCTCGGCCTGCCGTCCCAGGAGTTCCCGGTCGACTGGTCCCGGATCGTCACCTCGATGATCACCATCAAGGGCATCTACGGCCGCGAGATGTTCGAGACCTGGTACGCCATGTCGGTCCTCCTCGAAGGCGGTCTCGACCTCGCGCCCGTGATCACCGGGCGGTACGGCTTCCGCGACCACGAGGCGGCCTTCGCCGACGCCGCGAGCGGCCGCGGCGGCAAGATCATTCTCGACTGGACTGTCTGAGGACCGGACCTACTTCAAGGAACTGATGATGTTCGACTCCGTACGCGACGACCTTCGCGTCACCCTCGACGAGATCCGCGCCGCGGGCCTGCACAAGCCCGAGCGGGTCATCGACACCCCGCAGTCCGCGACCGTGAACGTCAGCGCGGGCGGACGGCCCGGCGAGGTCCTCAACTTCTGCGCCAACAACTACCTCGGCCTCGCCGACCACCCCGAGGTCGTCGCCGCCGCCCACGAGGCGCTCGACCGCTGGGGCTACGGCATGGCCTCCGTGCGCTTCATCTGCGGTACGCAGGAGGTGCACAAGGAGCTGGAGGCGCGGCTGTCGGCGTTCCTCGGCCAGGAGGACACGATCCTCTACTCCTCCTGCTTCGACGCCAACGGCGGCGTCTTCGAGTCCCTGCTCGGCCCCGAGGACGCGGTGATCTCCGACGCCCTCAACCACGCCTCGATCATCGACGGCATCCGCCTGTCCAAGGCGCGCCGCTTCCGGTACGCCAACCGCGACATGGCCGACCTGGAGGCCCAGCTCAAGGAGGCGTCCGCCGCCCGCCGCAAGCTGATCGTCACCGACGGCGTCTTCTCGATGGACGGCTATGTCGCGCCCCTGAAGGAGATCTGCGACCTCGCCGACCGCTACGACGCCATGGTCATGGTCGACGACTCGCACGCCGTCGGCTTCGTCGGCCCCGGCGGCCGCGGCACCCCCGAGCTGCACGGCGTCATGGACCGCGTCGACATCATCACCGGCACCCTCGGCAAGGCGCTCGGCGGCGCCTCCGGCGGTTACGTCGCCGCCCGCGCCGAGATCGTCGCGCTGCTGCGCCAGCGCTCGCGGCCGTACCTCTTCTCGAACACGCTCGCCCCGGTGATCGCCGCGGCGTCGCTGAAGGTGCTCGACCTGCTGGAGTCCGCGGACGACCTGCGCGTCCGGCTCGCCGAGAACACCGCGCTGTTCCGCCGCCGTATGACGGAGGAGGGCTTCGAGATCCTCCCCGGCGACCACGCCATCGCGCCGGTGATGATCGGCGACGCGGCCGTGGCGGGCCGCATGGCGGAGCTGCTCCTGGAGCGCGGCGTGTACGTCATCGGCTTCTCGTACCCCGTGGTTCCGCAGGGTCAGGCCCGTATCCGCGTCCAGCTGTCCGCCGGGCACTCGACCGAGGACGTGAACCGTGTGGTGGACGCGTTCGTGGCCGCCCGGGCGGAGCTCGACGGCTGAGCAGTGCCGGTGACCTGAGACAATCGGTCACATGATCGAAGCGCGGCGGCTCCACATCCTCCGTGCGGTGGCCGACCACCGCACGGTGACGGCGGCAGCCGCCGCGCTCTATCTCACGCCGTCGGCCGTCTCCCAGCAGCTCACGGCCCTGGAGCAGGAGACGGGACACCGCCTGGTCGAGCGGAGCGCCAAGGGCGTACGACTGACCCCGGCCGGCGAGATCCTGCTCAGCCACACCAACGCGGTCCTCGCGCAGCTGGAGCGGGCCGAGGCCGAGCTGGCCGCGTACAGCTCGGGCGCGGCGGGCACCGTGACCGTGGCCGCCTTCGCGACCGGTATCGCCCAGGTCGTGGCACCCGCGGTGGCACGTCTCGCCCGGACCGCGCCCGGCATCCGCCTCCGGGTGCAGGACACGGAGGGCGACGCCAGCCTGCCGATGGTCCTGGACCGGCTGGTGGACGTCGCGGTCGCCGTCGAGTACCGCGGCGCACCGGCCGCCGACGACCCCCGGCTCACCCATGTCCCGCTGTACGCCGAGCCCTTCGACGCCGTCGTGCCGGTGCGCCACCGCCTGGCCGACGCCGCCGAGGTCCCCCTCGCCGAGCTGGCCAAGGACCCGTGGATCGGCCCGTACCCGGGCAACCCCTGCCATGATGTCGTCGTCCTGGCCTGCGAGAACGCCGGTTTCCAACTCCGCCTCGAACACTCCTCGGACGACTTCAGGGCCGTCGTGGCGCTCGCGTCCGCCGACGCGGGCGTGGCCCTCGTCCCCCGCTCGGCGCTGCGCGGCATGGACCTGACCCGTGTGGTGGTCCGTCCCGTCGACGGCGTCGCGCCGACGCGCCGGGTCTTCGCGGCGGTACGGCGCGGAGCCGAAGGGCACCCGCTGATCCGCCCGGTGCTGGACGCGTTGGGCGAGGCGGCGCAGGCGTAGGGCACTCGTCCCGCTGACGGGCCCCGGAACCGAACACCAGTCGCACGCAGTCTGGGTTGTCATGCGTGTGACGATGATCCTCCCGGCCCTGACCGAGGCGACGAGCCCGCTGTTCCGGCCCATCAAGCACTCGCTGTTCCCGCCCCTCGGCCTGGCGACCCTGGCCGGCTACCTCGACCCCGACGACGAGATCACGCTCCACGACGAGCACGTGGAGCGCATCGACCTGGACTCCCTCGACACCCCCGACCTGCTCGTGCTCCAGCCGTACATCACCTCGGCCCGGCGCAGCTACGAGATAGCCGACCACTTCCGCGCCCGGGGCGTCCATGTCGCCATGGGCGGCCTGCACGTCACCTCGCTCCCCGATGAGGCCGCGGCGCACGCCGACACCGTCTTCACCGGTCCCGGAGAGGACACCTGGCCGCTGTTCCTCAAGGACTTCCGCGACGGTGTCCCGGCCCGCCGCTACGACTCGGCGACGCGCACCCTCACCGGACTGCCTCCCATATGACCCCGCGCCGACTGGAGGACGGCTACTGGCGGGCGTACCACGACTTCTACCGCTGGTCCAACATCTGGCGGGGGTCGGCGGCCCAGCCCGGCCCGCACGAGCGGCTGCGGCACCTGGCGTACGCCGGAGGCTGGAAGAAGTTCGAGCCCGCGTGGGACCTGCTGATCCGGTCGAAGCGGGTGGTGCGGGCGCTGCCGGCGCTGGAGCGGACCCTGGCGGCGTTCGGCGGGCGGGGGTGAGCGGGCGGAGGCTGATTGTCAGTGGGTGCGGTTACGGTGCGAAGCATGCCGGACGCCGAAGACGCACGCCGTATCGCCCTGTCCCTGCCGGACACGACGGAGAAGATCGCCTGGAGCATGCCCACGTTCCGGGTGGCCGGGAAGATGTTCGCCACGCTGCCCGAGGACGAGACGTCCATAGCCGTGCGCTGCCCCAAGGAAGAGCGCGACGAACTGGTCCTGGCCGAGCCGGAGAAGTTCTGGATCGCCGACCACGAGGCCCAGTTCGCCTGGATCCGGGCGCGGCTCGGCGCGCTGGACGACGAGGACGAGCTGCGCGACATCCTCACCGACTCCTGGCGCCAGGCCGCCCCACCCCGCCTGCTGGAGTCCTACCCGGAGCTCGGCCTGCCCGGCGGGGCGTAACCCTCCGGCACCCACACCACCCCCGTACTACCGGCTCCCTCACCGCCGTACCGGCACCCGGCCCCCGACGAACCCCCCGATGCGCTCCCGCAGGCTCGCCGCGTCCAGCCCGTGCGCGGTGACGTGTTCCTCGATGGTGCCGTAACGCCGCTGCTCACGGCGCCCCACGCCGAGTCCCAGCACCCGGTGCGGCACGTCGGACAGCGCCTCGCTGACGGCGGTGGTCGACGTGCCCGCCAGGTACGGCTCGACGAGGACGATGTCCGTGCCCGCCGTCTCCGTCGCGCGACGCAGCGCGGCCGCGTCGAAGGGCCGTACGGTCGTCGCGTACAGGACAGTGACATCGGTGCCCTCCGTGGCGGCGAGCACGGCGTCCAGCGTCGGGCCGACGGCGATCACCACGCCCGAGCGTCCTTCGCGGACCGTGAGGAAGCGCTGTCCGTCGACCGGGAACGACTGCCGGTTGGCCTGGAGGGACAGGCGTACGTACACCTTGTCGTCACCCGCCGCGACCGCGTGCCGCAGCAGCGTCTCGGCCTCGTCGGGGTGGCCGGGCACATGCACGGTCCAGCCGTCCAGGGTGTCGAGCAGCGCCACGTCGCCGGGCGCCATGTGCGTGTACCCGCCGGCGGGCCAGTCGAAGGAGGCGGCCGCGCTCACCAGTACGGCGCCCACGTCCTGGTGCCCCAGATCCAGCTTGACCTGCTCGAAGGGCCGCTCGACGAGGAAGCTCGCGAAGGTGTGCACGACGGGGCGCAGCCCGGTGAGCGCCAGCCCGGCGGCGGCGCCCACCAGGAGCTGCTCGCGGATGCCGACGTTGATCACCCGGTCCGGATGTCGGCGCAGCGCCTCGGCGAAGCCGTCCTTGCCGATCTCGGCGAGGACGACCGCGATCCGGGGGTCCTCGTCGAGCAACCGGGTCACGACGGGGGCGAAACGGTCACGCATGGTGTCCATGGAGGTTGGCCCTTCTCGGGAAGCCTGGAAAGACAGGAAAGGGTGATCAGGCGGACTTGGGTTCCACGCGGGCCACGACCACGTGCGGTCGGCCCGGGTGCGGCGCGGTGAAAGCGGCGTACAGCGCCTCGTGATCACGCCCGTCGACGGTCACGGCGGACCAGCCGGCGGCCTCGAAGCGGGCGGCGATGCCGCCGGGCCGGGCGTGGCTCGCGGACGAGTTGTCGATCACGACGGCGTGCAGTCGCTCCAGTCCGGCGGGCCCGGCGAAGGCGATCGCCTCGTGGTTGCTGCCCTCGTCCAGCTCGGCGTCCCCGACCAGCACCCAGACCCGCGGATCGCCGAGCCCCTGGGCGCGCAGCCCGAGGGCCGTGCCCACGGCGATCGGCAGTCCGTGCCCGAGCGAACCGCTGCCGATCTCGGCTCCCGGCACCAGCACCCGGTCCGGATGGTGGCCGAGCGGGGAGTCGTACGAGCCGAAGCCCGGCAGCCAGTCCACCGGCAGGAACCCCTTGGCGGCGAGGACCGCGTAGTACGCCATCGGCCCGTGCCCCTTGCTCAGCAGGAACCGGTCCCGGTCCGGGGCGTCGCTGCGGTCCGGACCGACCCGCAGGACCCGGTCGTACAGGACCCACAGCACGTCCAGCGTGGAGGTCGCCGCCGGGCCGTGCTTCTCGTCGCCGGTCATCAGACTCATCAGGGCGGGCAGGTCCGCGTAGGTGTACGTCCGCCCGTGTTCCTCGGTGATCGTCATGCGGACGATCGTGCAACCTGAACCAAACTTGAGGTCAAGCCCAGGGCGGCCGCGACCCTGGGGTGCGCGACCACCGACCCGAGTGCGGTATTGTTTCCCTGCGCGTTTCGACCGGGGAAACCCCAGGTCAAACGGCACCGGGACGTGGCGCAGCTTGGTAGCGCACTTGACTGGGGGTCAAGGGGTCGCAGGTTCAAATCCTGTCGTCCCGACGGTGTTATCGCAGATCAAAGGCCGTTTCCGAGTATCGGAAACGGCCTTTGTCGCATCCTTGGATCACTTCAGCGTGATCACCAGCGTGGTGCGGCCCTCGCCGCTCGGCGCCGACGCGATGACCTCCTGGCCGCGCGGGGTCGTGAGGGTCCGGTACGGCACCGGGTGGCCGTCGAGTGTCACCGAGGCGATCTCGGCGCCCGTCGGTATCACGTGGCCGATGGAGAGCTCGGCCCGCAGGTGCCGGGTCACCTCGGTGGAGAAGGTACTTCCCGCGTGCCGGGCGCGGACGTCGACCGAGCCGTCTGCCAGCCGGATGTCGCTGCCCGCGATCCTTTCCTGGCCGGCCGGTATCTGCGGGACCACCGAGAGCGTGCCCCGGCCCAGGTCGGGCGCGATTCCGAGCTGCTGGTGGACCACCGGCCACAGCACGCCGTACGTGCCCCAGGCCTGCAGCAGCATCGACCGCTCGTTGAGAGGACGCTCGATGTTGGCCGGTGCGTCCGGGCTCGGCGCGGTCTCCGGCATCGCGCCCGGCATCTCCCAGGCCGAGGGGTCGAGCTGGATCCGGGCGTTCGCCGTGGTGTAGCGCTGCTGCTCGTCGCTTCCCAGGCGGCCGTAGTTCCCCTCGGCGACCGCCATGATCGCGCTGCCCAGGGAGTAGATGACCCGCTCGCTCTGCACGGTGGACACCGCGCTGTCGCAGGACGCGCCCTTGTTGCCGCCCTCCGCCGAGGTCGGGCCGGTGCCGGTGTGGTAGAGCCCGAACTCACCGGAGTAGCAAGCCCCCTGGCGCTTCCGCAACACCGTCCGGCCGTGCTCGGACGAGGCCAGCGGGGCCGTGGGACGGCCCGGACGGACCATCTCCGCGTCCATCGGCGTCACGCCGATCCAGTGGCGCTGCAGGATCGGGCTGTTGTCCGGGTCCTTGAGCGAGTCGCCGTACTGATCGGTGTCACCGCCGGCCCACCAGGTGCTCTCGAACCGCCGCGCCAGGTCCTCGGCGCGCTGCGTCGCCCACGACGCCGTCGCGGAGTCGTGCTTGCTGCGCGCCATGTCGGCGAGGTCGCTGAGGCCACGCGCGGTGTAGACCGCGTTGTCGAGTTTCTCCTCGCCCATGCCGGGGCGCTCGACGTTGCCCGTGCCCTCGGGCCACCCGTCGCCGTCCTTGTCGAGCGTGCGGTAGACGAACCTCATGTTCCGCACGGCGAAGTCGTACATCTCGTCGCGGAACGCGTCGTCCCCCGTCCAGCGCCACACCAGGGCGACGGCGCTCGGGAACTTCGCGGTCTCGTCGGTGTTGCCCGGGTCGTCGTTGGCGCCGTAGTAGATCGATCCGTCCGGCGTCATCTCGTGGATGACCTTGCCGCTGCCCTTGTTGGCGATCTCGCTGACGTCCTTCAGCGACCGCAGGTGGGCCTTGATGTCGTCGAACCGGCCCATGGCCACGGCGGCGAACGAGGTGTACTCGCCGTCGGTCCCGAACAGCCACGGGTAGTCCGGCCAGCCTGCCCCCAGCCAACGGGCGGACTTCAGCTCGCCGGCCGGTGCCGGGTAGTCCCTGCCCTCGTCGACGAGGCGCAGTCGCAGACCGTGGGCCTCCTGCGCGGAGTCGGCGAGGTTCTGCTTGGACCACTCCACGCTGCGCTGCAGCAGCTTGTCGCCGGGCAGCTCGACCGACGTGTGGGCGGCCACGGCGCGGCGCTCGGCGATCTTCTTCTCCAGCAGCGCCTCCGGGTGCGCCAGCGCACGGTCGTACTGGGTGCGCGCCTGACGCGGCCCCTGGTCCGAGCCGGCGACCGCGAACCACAGCGTCGTCGGCGTGCCGGCCTTCAGCTCGACGCCGTAGTTCAGCCGGCCGCCGGTGCCCTTGCCGAACTCGGTGTCGTCGCACTTCTTCGGCGCGTCGCCGGAGGCCGGGCAGATCACCGGGTCGCTCTGCGGGCCGCGGTGGTCCGGGCCCAGCTCGTGGGTCTGCGGCGTCAGCTTGCCGCCGACGACGGCCGCGTAGTCGTGCGCGTCGGCATGGGGGACGTCCGGGGTGCCCTGCTCGCGGAAGACGAGGGCGTTGCCGGAGTAGGAGCCCGTGTCGGGCAGGTTGAACTTCAGCTGGTCCGGCTGCGTCCAGCCCCAGGGGTAGGAGTCCATCAGCTCCGAGTGGGCGTCGACGGCGAGCTTCACCGTCGAGTCGTGCCGCGTGGTGAGCGTCAGCCCCACCAGCCCGGCGCGCAGTCCGTCCGGCGCGAAGTCGGTCCGGCTCGCGCTGACTCCACCCGTCGCCGCGTAGTCGACACGGGTATAACCCCAGCCGCTGGTGAACTTCTCCGCCTTGGCCTTGTCACCCAGCCAGGCGCCGTCCAGGCCGAACCACATACCGTCGAGCAGCTTGATGGGCTGGGTCCACATGCCGCCCATCTCGCCGCGGATGTGCCAGCCGGCGGCGGGATAGAGGCCGTCCTCGGTGCCCATGGAGTAGAACCGGTCGCCGATGCTGACCGCGCGCCGGTCGGCCAGACGGCTCGTCTCCGAGAGCTCCGACTGCTGTGACACGACCGGGAGTTCGGCGCGGGGATCGCGGCCGGGCTGGGCATGGGTGGCAGGAGCAGTGAGCACGCCGGAGACGAGAGCTCCGGTGGCCGCCAGCAGAAGGGCTATTCGTGGCCGCATCATCACCCCGGAAGGTTCTTCCCGCCCCGAGGGTCCGCCCGGACCTTCCGGAAGTGTGGGAAGGGAACGTATGGGACGTGTGAACGGCGAGAAGTCAACCAATCTTGGCGAGTACCCGTCAATACTCTGGCGTGGTCACATGGGCCGCGTCGCCGACCAGGAGCGGCCTGCCGTAACGCCTCCGGCACCGGAAAGTCCGTCAGGAGCGGGGCGAGGGCCTCAGTCGACGGAGCCGAAGCGGCTGGTGTCTCCGCCGCTGTCGTTGCCGATCTCGACGCCGTGCCCGGTGGTGGCGTCCTTCGGGGTGAGGGTGAACGCGACCCGGTGCGTGCGGCCTTGAGAGACCTTGGCATCGGCGTCGGCGCTGACCACCCAGGCCTTGACGCCACCCTTGGCTCCGGCCTCGCGGCGCAGCTCGACCTCGAACTCCATCTGGATCGGGCCCACTTCGAAACGTACGGACTCCGCGGCCCCGGCCGCTGCGGCGTCCGTGAGCTGGTTCCTGATGGCGGTTACCGCGGCGGCGAGTTCGATGTTCTCGAAGTCGGGCACTGTGTTGTTCCCCCGATGGTGGTGGATGGTCGGCGGTAGGGCGTGCGGTGTGTCAGCGGCCGGCGATGCGGCGCCACCACGGAGTGGACGGGGGTGGCGCGTGGGGTACGGACGGTTGCCGGATCAGGCGCACAGCCCCCGGAGGCAGCAGCTCGTCTCCGATGACTCTCCGGTCGGCGTAGGGCGGCAGGTTCACGGTCACCGCAAGGTCGGGGATGCCGGCCAGCCGGGAGAGATCGAGGGTCGCCGAGCTGCGCTCGGAGTGGGCGCTCCGGATGTACAGACGGAGCTTCCGCAGTCCGGGAAACATCGAGTGGACGAGCTCCAAGGTGCAGTCGCCTCCGGACACTGTGCCGCCTACCACGGCGCTATTGACGCTGGGCAGGGGGACGACCCCGGAGAGACCCGGGGGGGCAGAGGTCCTCGATGGTGAGATCCACGTGTTGTACGGAGGAGAGTTGGCTGAGCGCCCCCAACTCCTCGGCCGGCACGGGAGTATCGGGCAGCGCGACCCGTTGCAGGCTCTGCCATCGGCCGATGCCCTGAAGGTCGTTGACGATCAGGTTGCCGCGGATCTTGAGGTGCTGGATGCCGGAGGCGAAAGGGATGTCTGACAGGGAGAGACGACGTGCCGCTGCTCCCCGGTACCACTCGAAGCTCCCGAAGCGGAGTGTCTCCACGTCCTGCAGCGGCGACAGATCCGGGCCGCTGGGCGCGTTGCAGAGGGTGATGGCGGTCAGGTGACCGAGGCTCGGCAGCACAGAATAGTCCTTCGCACCGCCGCAGTCGGAGAGGTGCAGCACGGACAGACCCGGTAGATCTTCAGCCAGAAAGCCGAGCCTTGTCACCAGGTCGTTGGATTCCAGGGTGAGATAGGCCGGGCGGGCGGAGCGCAGCACGGGCGACAGGATGTCGGCCGGGAAGTTCCCGACGCAGCGAAGCATCTGCACGTCGCCGATCGTGGTCAGTGCGGAGAGTTGGGCCTCACTGCTCACCGTGATGCGGACCCCGCTGCGCGGCGTGTGGGCCAGGATGCCGTCCGCGTAGGCCTGGGCGTCGAATCCGTCCCAGGCGTCGGCAAGTTCCTGCCGCACCTTCGGGTCCGGATGCTCCCGGAAGCTGCTCAGCACCTGGAACGCGTGCTCCCCGCCCAGCAGACGTGCCGTACGGACGACCGCCTGGGCCTGCGAGGTGGTGAGCCCGTCGGGTGGCGGGAGCAGGCCGAGCGCCACCGTACCGGCCTGGGCCAGCAGCTCGGCGTCGGCGAGGTCGTTCGGGGGAACCAGGGCTGCCGCGCGCCCCTCCACCTTGGCGCGGACGTCCGGGTCCAGCGCGGTCGCATGCTCCAGGCAGGCCGCGGCGAGCAGATGCAGGCGCTCGCGCTGTGGGGATACGGACGCGTCCCCCAGTTCGAGCAGACGGCGCAGCAGCATCGCGCGTTCGTCCGTGCGGGCGTGGGCGACGGCCATCCGCACCACGTCCTCCCACTGCGGCTCGTGGGCGTGCGCGGCGACCAGGTTGAGGTCCTGGCTCTCCACGGCGGCCTTGGCGCCGAGGTAGTCCTGAAAGGTGCGGTGGACGAACTCCACGGTGTCGGGGGACGGCGCGCGCAGAATGCCGCTGCGCAGCAGCAGGTGCTCCAGGACCTCGTCGGCCTTCTCGGGCGGCGCGACCTGCGGCATCGAGCGCAGGGCGTCCGTGACGACCCGCAGCACATGGGCGCGGTCGGCCTCGGCGTGGCCATTGCGGATCATCCAGTACGCGAGCTGCTGCAACAGCCATAACTGGGCACTCTCGTTGATGTCCAGCTGCGTGGTGACCTTGCGCTGCACGTCGCGCCGTACCAGGAGCATGCTGAGCGCGGCGGCGTACAACTCCAGCCGGTTCTGCGGAAGATAGGAGTTCCGGTCCCGGTTGAGCGCGCAGATCATCGCGCACATCAGCGGGTTGGTGGCGAGCCGGGCCAGGTCGTTCTTGCGCGGCAGGACGTCGGTCAGCTTCCGCTCGTACTCCGCCAGTTGCTCGCGCTCGGCCGGGTCGTGGACCGTCTCGGCGGCCGCGTCGTGCCAGCGGTGCATGAACGCGGTGACGTCCTGGCGGTTCATCGGCAGCAGGTTCAGCTCGGTGAACAGCTCGGGCACCAGCCATCCGTCGGACACGGCCGAAGGGCGGGTCGTCACCAGGAAGATGCAGTCGCGGTAGAGGGCGATGAGGTTCTTGAGCCACTTCAGGGTGCGCTGCCGGTCGGCCTCCTGGACCTCGTCGACGCCGTCGATGAGCAGCAGCCCGCGCCCGGCGTGGAGCACCTGGTCGGCCCATCCGGCGGGCTGCACCGCGTGCAGGGGATTGCCGACGGCGGCGAGGAACTCGTCCGGGGCCGGAAGGGATTGGCGCCGCGCGAGACTGCGCAGGGGCAGCACGAAGGGCAGACAGCCGTCGAGGTGGCCGAGCTCCGGCGGGAAGTCCTGCCGCGCGGCGGTCACGGCGAGCCACTGCACCAGCGTCGTCTTGCCGGAGCCGGCGTGGCCGCGGAGCAGGATGCGCGTCCGGCCGGCGAAGGCCCCCTCGACGCGTTGCCGTCCGCCGACGGCTGCCGGTTCGCGGAAGCGGGACGCCAGTTGGCCTTCGAGGGTGTCTGCTCTGTGGTCGCGGCGGTGGTGGGGTGCCAGTTCCAGACTCAGATACGCGGTGTCCAGGGGCCACAGGGCGTGCTCCCGGCGGCTGAAGTCCAACCCGAAAATGGTGAGTTCGCCGTACGCCTCGGCCATGTAGGCCTTGTACCGGTCCTCGAAATCGGCGTGCGGGTTGTGCTGGGGGCGGGAGAGCTTGTGCGCGAGGGGCTTGTGACCGGTGTACTTCTCCAGGGTCTCGACGAACTCCGGGTCCGCGAACAGCACACGACTGCGTACGGCTTCCAGACGGCCGTGCTGCCAGTTGAACGGATCGGTCACCACCACCCCGATGATCAATCCATCGGCGAACAACGCGGCCCCGGACATGCCCGCCCAGGGAGACGCGGTGCCCTCCCCGCGGGGCGGGGTGTGCGGGGTGTCGAGCACGTAGCGATCCCGGACCATGCTCGAACCGGGCTTGAACGTGCCGACGATCTGTTCCGTGTCGAGCCCGTCGTCGCCTTCGCGCTGCACCTTCGGGAAGCCGATGGCCTGGCAGGCCTCCATGGGTTCGAGCCCGGACGGCACGCCCCAACGCACGGGTTCGAGCGATTCGGCCTGCTCGGGCGCGATCAAGTCCTGCTTTATGGCGAGCAGGAGCGCGGCATCGCACTCACGGTCGTTGCGCGCCCACACCACGCGGCACACGACCTCACCGACGCCACCGAGCGCCGCGACCTTGACCCGGCCGCGGTTGTGCACCACATGACCGGCGGTGAGGACGAGACGAGGCGTCAGGAGATACCCACTGCCCTGGCGCGCGCCGAGTACGGCCGCGATGCGCATGCGTTCCGGTCCCACGGTCCAGGCCGCCCCCGTCCAGCCGCGTGCTCATCTGCTGTGAACCGACGGTAGGGCATGCCGGCCTGCCCTGTCAGCGGATTCAGGCGCTGGTGGCCGGGCCGTACCCCGCCGGCGACCAGCGTGCTCAGTCCTCCGCCGCCCGCGGCGTCAGCGCCCACTTCTCCTCCAGGCGGCCGTACCGCCAGACCAGCAGGGCGGCCGCCCAGGTGACGACGAAGAGGGCGACGACGGCGTAGCCGACGCTGTTGAGGTCGATACCGCCGGCCCAGACCCAGAAGGCGCCGTGCAGGGAGAGCTTCTCCGCGGCGATCGACAGCAGTTCCACCGTGCCGATGATGAGCGCGGCGGCGACCGACAGGCCCGTGATCGTGATGTTGTAGAAGACCTTGCGGACCGGGTTGGAGAAGGCCCACGAGTACGCGAAGTTCATGAACGAGCCGTCGATCGTGTCGAGCAGGCTCATCCCGGCCGCGAACAGCACCGGAAGGCACAGGATCGCGTACCAGGGGATGCCGGACCCCGCCGCGCCGGCCGCGAGGAACAGCAGCGACACCTCGGTGGCGGTGTCGAAACCGAGGCCGAAGAGGAAGCCCAGCGGATACATGTGCCAGGACTTGCCCACGGCGCGGGTCGCCCGGCCGAGGACGCGGGTCATCACCCCGCCGCCCGCGTTCAGCTGCGCCTCCAGGTCGGCTTCGCTGTGGCCGCCGGCGCGCACCCGGCGGAAGACCTTCAGGACGCCGATCAGGGCGACGAGGTTGAAGCCCGCGATGACGTAGAGGAACACACCGGAGACGGACGTACCGACGAAACCCAGCGTCTGGTGCAGCGAGGAGCCGCCGTCCTGCACCGGTCCGGCCAGCGAGCGCACGCCGAGCGCGAAGAGCAGGGCGAGCACGAAGACGACCGTCGAGTGGCCGAGGGAGAAGAAGAAGCCGACGGAGAGCGGCCGCTGCCCGTCGGAGATCAGCTTCCGCGTCGTGTTGTCGATCGCGGCGATGTGGTCCGCGTCGAAGGCGTGCCGCATGCCGAGGACGTACGCGGTGACCCCGAGGCCGACACCGAAGACTCCCTGGCCGCCGAGGGCGAAGTGCTGCGGCACCACGACCAGCAGCAGGGTGCCCCACCCGATGACGTGCAGGGCGACGATCGCCGCCACGAGGGCGCCGGCCCGGGCCCACTCGCGGGGCGTGAGTGCTGCGCGGATACGCCGCAGGAGGCCGGGTTCGGCCTGGGGGGCAACGCTCATGGTGTGACCTCGGTGTCCGGTGCCTGGGAGACGACGTGCCCCATCCTCTCTGACAGCCCGTCCTAAATGCAAAAGGCTTGCAATAGCGTCGGACATGCCGCTGCCGGCACGGCGGTCGCCGGGGATCGTCGCCGGAGACCAGTGCGGGGCGGGGAAGGGCCGGCGTTTCCGCCGACTCGCCTTCACCCGCCCGGCACCGCTCCGCCTCAGGAGACGTGCCTCACGTGCTCAGGAGCCGCCGTGACCCACCTGCTCAGGAGACGAAACCGACATGTGCGAGGGCCTGCTTCAGCAGGACGCCGTGTCCGCCGGGCATCTCGCTCTGCACCGCTTCCAACACGGCCTCCTGCGGGCTGAACCACACCAGGTCCAGCGCGTCCTGCCGGGGACGGCAGTCGCCGGCCACCGGCACGATGTAGGCGAGGGAGACCGCGTGCTGGCGCGGGTCGTGGTACGCGGTGACGCCCGCCGTCGGGAAGTACTCGGCGACCGTGAACGGCTGCAGGGAGGGCGGGACCCGGGGCAGGGCCACCGGGCCGAGGTCCTTCTCCAGGTGGCGCAGCAGGGCGTCGCGGACCCGTTCGTGGTGCAGGACACGGCCGGAGACCAGGGTGCGGCTGACCGTACCGTCCGGCCCGATGCGGAGCAGCAGTCCGATGCTGGTGACTTCGCCGCTGTCGTCGACGCGCACGGGAACGGCCTCGACGTACAGGATCGGCATGCGGGCGCGTGCCATCTCCAACTCGTCGGAGGACAGCCAGCCGGGCGTGGTTTCGGTCATGTCTGACATTGCTTGATCATACTTTCCGGGTGTGGTGCGGGCTCAGTCGCGGGCGTCGTCGGCTGCGGGCAGTCCGTACAGGCGGCGGGCGTTGTCGCGCCCCGTCCAGACGGCGGTCCGCAGGGCATCGGGCAGGCTCAACTCGTCGGCGTCCACGCGGTCTTGAAGCAGCGCGGCGAGCCCATGACGGAAGCACAGCGCGCCCAGGTGGTGGAACTCGGCGACACCGTACGCGTCGGAGCTGTACAGCAGTTTGCGGAACGGGGTGATCTCCAGGGCCTCCTCCAGGATGGTCCGGGCCCGGGCCGGGCCGGTGTAGTGCAGGGCCAGCCCGACGTCCAGGTACACGTGCTCGAACACCGCGGCCAGATAGGCGGCTTGGCGCTGGTACGGCCAGCAGTGCAGCAGGAGCACGGGAATCGTGCCGCGCGTCAGATGGAGCCAGTCCGTCAGCAGGGCGGGGTCGGCCCGGTGCAGCCGGACGTCGAAGTCCCCGAAACCGGTGTGCAGTTGCAGCGGCAGCCCAAGGTCGACGGCGATCCACAGCAGATGGCGTACGAGGACCGGATCGGCCAGGCGCAGGTCGCCGCCTGCGAGCAATCGCCTTGCCGCGTCGGTCACTTCGGCGTCCGTCGGCCGTGCCGGGTCCAGGGCGAAGCCGGTGCGGTACGCGGCCACCGACTTCACCGCCACCACACCCGGCCGCCGTACGGCCTCCTCCGCGGCAGCCCGGAACACGCGCGCGTACTCGCCCGCCTCCACGCCCCGCGCGGCCACCGCCTCGGCGACCTGCTCCAGCCGTACGACCTCGTAGGCCCTGGCGTCCGCCGCCCGGGCGAGCTCGACGGGAGAGGTGACGGGGTGGGGGGCGTATCCCGTGTCAACGCAGAACACCTCGGTTCCCGCGGCGGACAGGAAGCGCCGGTTGACCTCGCGCCAGCCCAGGGCCGTGCGCCGGGCCACGTAGTCGGCGGCGGGAGCGTGCCGGGGCAGGTCGAGAAGGGGAGCGCAGTGGCGGCGCACGGCCACGCCGACGGGGCTGTCGAAGGGCGAGATCCCGCTGCCGGGCCAGGCCTCGCCCTCCGTGATCAGCGACTCGAACTCCTCCGGAGCGAGGTCGGCGGTGATCGCGCCGTGGCAGTGGTGGTCCACGAGGGGCAGCGCGGCGAGGGCCTCGTGGACCGGCCCGGCGTCGGCGCGGCGCATCGTCAGTACGTCCAGCGGTAGGCAGCCGCCACCCGCGCGTCGTCCAGGCCCTCGACGGCCGCCGCTTCCCCGAGGCGTACGGCGGTCACCGCGTCGGCCAGCACCGGCCCCAGCGCGGCGCGCAGCACCTCGTCCTCGCGGAACTCCGCCACCGCCTCCGGCAGCGAGGTCGGCAGCCGGCGCACCCCCCGGGCCGCCGCCTCCTCGGCGCCGAACCGCGCCGGATCCCCGGTGATCTCCTCGGGCAGCGCAGTGGCGGACGCGATGCCGTCGAGCCCGGCGGCGATGACGCAGCCGAGCGCGAGATACGGGTTGGCGGCCAGGTCGACGGGCTTGACCTCCAGGTTGGCGTCCTGCTCCCGGCGGCCGACCGTCCCGGTCACGACCCGCAACCCGGCCTCGCGCGTCTCCCGGCCCCACGCGGTGAACACCCCCGCCCACTGGGACGGCTTGAGCCGCAGATAGCTGGCCGGGCTCGGCGCCGTCACGGCCGTCAGTGCGGGAAGGTGCGCGAGCACCCCGGCCGTGAACGACTCGGCGTCGCCCGTCATGCCGTACCGCCCCTTGCCTCCGGCGTGCAGATTCAGCCCCTTGCGCCAGCAAGAGAGGTGGAGATGACCGCCGTTGCCGACGCCTTCGGCGAACACCGCCGGGGCGAAGGACACTTGGAGTCCGTGCCGCTGCGCCACCGCGCGGGTCGTCTGCCGTACCAGCACGCTCCGGTCGGCCGCCGCCACCGGGTCCTGCGCGCCCACCGAGACCTCGAACTGCCCGGCCGAGTACTCCGGATGAATCTGGTCGACGTCCACGTCCTGCGCCGCGAGCGCCGCGAGCAGGTCGGCGAGGCAGTCGCTCAACTCGACCTGCCGCGTCGCGCCGTACGCCGGACCCCGCGCCGCCGGGACGAACTCCCCGTCGGGCACGTCCCCGAGAGCGACGTACCACTCGACCTCGACGGCCGCCTTGAAGGTGAGACCGTGCCGTTCCTCGGCGTCCTCGACGATCCGCCGCAGGAAGGTCCGGCTGCACCCGGGATGTGCCTCGCCCTCCTGCGTGATCCGGTCGACGGGGGCCCAGGCCCAGCCCGGCTGCCCGGACAGGGCCACCAGCCGGTCCAGGTCCGGGTAGAGACGCAGGTCGCCGTCGGGCGAGCCGAGGACGTCGGTGGTGACGATCGAGTCGTTCGCCAGGAACGTGTCGAAGACGGGCGACATCCCCACGCCCCAGGACGCCGCGTCGGCTAGCCGCCCCGTCGGGATCGTCTTCACCCGGCCGACGCCCGCCGTGTCGACGTAGGCCAGGACGATCCCCCGCACCCCTTGACGCGCCAGCTGGGCGGCGAGTTCGATGGCCCGCTGGACGTCACCGGGGCGCCCGCCGGGCACGGGGTCGGCAAGGGTGGTCATACGTCCTCCACGACGGGCTCGGATGCACGGGTCCGCGGTCAGGGTTTCACGGCCACCGCGCCGAACTGCGGTACCGCCGCGGGAGAGTCGGCCCCGGCGCGCCACCGCGAGCACGGCACCAGGCCGGGCTCGAGCAGTTCCAGCCCCTCGAAGAAGGCGGCGACCTCGGCGCGGCCGCGGGCGGTGATGGGCGGCGCGGCGTGCTCGTTCCAGAACGTCATGGCGGCGACGTTGCCCTCACCGCCGAGGTCGGCGTCGTAGGTGGGATGCGTGAGGACGAGGACGCTGCCGGACGGCACGGCCGCCATGAACCGGCGCACGATGTCCCGTGCCTGCCCCGTGTCGAGCACGAAGTTGAGGATGCCCAGCATCAGCACGGCGACCGGCCGCGTGAGGTCGAGGGTCTCGGCGGCGCGCCGCAGGACCGCCTCCGGGTCGCGCACATCCGCCTCGACGTAGTCGGTGACCCCCTCGGGGCTGCTGGTGAGCAGGGCGCGGGCGTGCGCGAGCACGATCGGGTCGTTGTCGACGTAGACGATCCGTGACTCGGGGGCGACCTGCTGGGCCGTCTCGTGGGTGTTGTCCACCGTCGGCAGCCCGGTGCCGAGGTCGAGGAACTGCCGCACGCCGCGCTCGGCGGCCAGGAACCGCACCGCCCGCCCCAGGAAGTCCCGGTCGGCGCGCGCGACCGCCCGGATCACCGGGAACATGCCGGCGACCTGCTCGCCGACCTGGCGGTCCGCCGGGTAGTTGTCCCGGCCGCCGATCCAGTAGTTCCACACACGGGCGTTGTGCGCCACCGAAGTGTCGGGCGCCGCCGAAGTGCCCGGCGTCGCCGATCCGTCCGCCCGGGGGTGGCCCTCGCTCACGTCACTGCCCTTCTCGCGCAGGGTCGTCCGCCGCCATTGTGCCGCCCGGTGATCGGGATGTCCGGGGAATCGCTCCCGGGATCAGCCGGGATCAGTCGGGCAGTACGTCGTCCAGGAAGCGGGTCAGGTCCGCGAACACCTCGGCCCTGTTCGTCTCGTTGAACACCTCGTGCCGGGCGCCGGCGTAGATCCGCTCGATCGATCGGCCGCCGCTCAGCCGCTCCACACCGACCCGGCTCCCGGGCAGCGGTACCAGCCGGTCGTCGTCGCCGTGCAGCCACAGCAGCGGGAGCGGCCCGACGTCGCCGCTCTTGGCGACGGTCTCCAGGGTGCGGACGAAGGCCTCCAGCGTCGGCCGCTTCATCGCGCCGTGCCAGACCAGCGGATCGGCGGCGTAGGCGGCGCCCACGGCGGGGTCGCGGGAGAGCGAGGAGAGGCTGATGGGGGTGTCCGGGATCTCGTCGAGCGCGAGCAGGCTGCCCGGCAGCTCCCAGACGCCGATGACCGGTCCGGAGAGGACGAGCGCGGCCAGTTCGTCGCCGTACCGCTGGGCGTAGCGGGCCGCGCTCAGGCCGCCCATGGAGTGGCCGATCACGACGACCGGCAGGCCGGGGTGCGCTGCGCGGGCCAGTTCGGCGGCGGCGTGCACATCGGTGACCACGTCCTCGAAGTCCTCGACGACCACGCGCTCGCCGGCGGACTTCCCGTGGCCGACGTGGTCGGGCGCGAACACGGCAGCGCCGTGCCCGGTCAGGACGGCGGCCACCTCGTCGTAGCGGCCTGCGTGTTCGCCGTAGCCGTGCACCACGAGGGCCACGTACCGCGGCGCCGGGTTCGCCCACGCATGGACGGTGATCGTGCCACGGGTGCCGTCGAGGACGTGTTCGCGGGTCTGGGGCATGTCATCTCCAGCTTCCTTGGTACAGGTCCGGGAGGATCTTCCCAGGGGACCCGCCGGAGGTCTATAGTCCAAAACTAGCGGTGCTAATTAAGTTGTTCGCGTCACCGGTCAGGAGTCCTCACGTGCGTCCCGTCCACTTTGCGGCCGCCCGCCGCACCCCGATCGGAAAGCTGCGCGGAGCCCTGTCCGGCGTACGGCCCGACGACCTGGCCGCCACCGTGATCCGCCGGCTGGTGGCCGACGCACCCGCGCTCGACCTGGCCCGCATCGACGACGTCTACTGGGGCGCCGCCAACCAGGCCGGCGAGGACAACCGCAACGTCGCCCGCATGGCCGCGCTGCTCGCCGGCCTGCCCGAGACCGTGCCCGGCGCCACCGTCAACCGGCTGTGCGCCTCCGGTCTCGAAGCGGTCACCGCCGCCGCCCGCACCATCGCCGCGGGCGAGGCCGACGTCGTGGTGGCGGGCGGCTCGGAGTCGATGAGCCGTGCCCCCTTCGTGCTGCCCCGCCCCGACGAGGCCCTGCCACATCGCATCGAGACCGTCGACACCCGCCTCGGCTGGCGCCTGGTCAACCCGGCGATGAAGGAACTCCACGGCCTGCTGTCCATGGGCGAGACGGCCGAGGAGGTCGCCGGGCGGTACGGCATCGCGCGCGAGCGCCAGGACGAGTTCGCCCTGCGCAGCCACCAACTCGCCGCCGCCGCACGCAAGAACGGCCACTTCGACGACGAACTCGTGCCCGTCGAGCGCCCGGACGGCATCGTCGTCGACAGCGACGAGTGCGTGCGCGAGGACACCTCGTACGAGAAGCTGTCGCGCCTGAAGCCGGTCTTCCGGCAGGGCGGCACGGTCACCGCGGGCAACGCCTCGCCGATGAACGACGGCGCGGCCGGTCTGCTGCTGGTCAGCGAAGAGGCCCTGAACGAGCTGGGGTTGGAGTCCCTGGGCCGGTACACCGCCGGGGCCTCCGCGGGTGTCCACCCCGACGTGATGGGTATCGGGCCGGTGCCCGCCACGCGCAAGGCGCTGGCGCGGGTCGGCTGGGAGATCGGCGATGTCGAGGAGGCCGAGTTCAACGAGGCGTTCGCCGCGCAGGCCCTCGCCTGCGTCGACCAACTCGGCATCGAACCGGACCTGGTGAACACCAGCGGCGGCGCGATCGCCCTGGGGCATCCGCTGGGTTGCTCGGGCGCCCGCATCCTCACCACGCTGCTGCACCGGATGCGGCGTACGGGAGCCGGGCGCGGGCTGGCCACCATGTGCGTGGGGGTGGGGCAGGGGAGCGCGGTGCTGGTCGAGAGGCCGTAGAGCCGTAGAAGACGTCCCTCGACATCGGCCGCCGCAGCCCCACATGGGCAGGCGCCTCTCAACACGGAGCGGCGCGGCCTCACTTAGATGCGTGGGCATAGCATCGGTGCTCCCATGAACACGATGACGCTCTGGCACATATCCGGCTGGGAGTTCGCGGCGCTCGCCTTCGCGGCACTCCTGGTCGGCTTCTCCAAAACCGCGGTGAGCGGGGCCAACACGGTCAGTCTCGCCGTCTTCGCGGCGATCCTGCCCGCCCGCGCCTCCACCGGCATCCTGCTCCCGGTCCTGATCGTCGGCGATGTGCTCGCCGTCGTCACCTACCGGCGGCACACCCACTGGCCCACGCTGTGGCGGCTGTTCCCGGCCGTGGCGGTCGGCGTGGTGGCCGGCACGCTGTACCTGATGTGGGCCGACGACGGGACCGTGCGGATCTCGATCGGCGCGATCCTGCTGCTGATGGCCGCGGTCACGCTGTGGCGGCGGCGCAGGGCCGGCGCGGAGGGTGAGCCGGAGGCGGTCACCAGCCGGGCGGGCCGGACGAGGGCTCATGCGTACGGCGTCCTCGGCGGGTTCACCACCATGGTCGCCAACGCGGGTGGCCCGGTGATGGCGATGTACCTGCTGTCGGCGGGCTTCCGGAAGCTGGGCTTCCTGGGCACGTCGGCCGTCTTCTTCCTGATCGTGAACGTGTCCAAGGTGCCCTTCAGCGCGGCCCTGGGACTGATCGACGGCCGTTCGCTGCTCCTTGACGCCGCGCTCGCGGTGTTCGTCGTGCCCGGTGCGGTGATCGGCAGATGGGCTGTGAAGCGAATCAACCAGCGGTTGTTCGAGCAGTTGGTGATCGCGGCGACGATCGTGGGCGGCCTCCAACTGCTCCTTCGTTAGCGGCTACTCGGCCGCCTGCCTGAGCCCGAGCAGCGCGGGCAGGTCCGCGAACGAGTCGATGACATGGTCCGGGGCGCCGCTCGCCTGCTCCTGCGCCTCGGGCAGATACTTGCCCGTCCTGACCAGAACCCCGGTGATTCCGGCTCGTTGCGCCGCGAGCACGTCCGACTCGATGTCGTCGCCCACCATCAGCGCCGCGTCGGGGCCGACTCCCACCCGCGAGAGCGCCGCCGCGAAGAACGCCGGCGACGGCTTGCCGGTGACCTCCGCCTCGACGCGTGCCGCCCGTTCCAGCCCGAGCAGGAACGCCCCGGTGTCCAGTTGCAGACCGGCGTCGGTCCGCCAGTACAGGCTGCGATGCATGGCCACCAGCCGCGCGCCCCGCTGGACATGCCCGAAGGCCCGGTTGAGTGCCGCGTAGCCGAACTCGGGACCGGCGCCGCCGACGATGACGACATCGGGGACGGTGTCGGTGTCGCTGTCGTCGTCGACCAAGGTGACGCCGTCGAGGTCCTCCTCCACGTTGCCGCTGCTCAGCAGGGAGCACCGGGCGCCGGGGAAGTGCTCGGCGAGGTAGGCGGCGGTGGCCGCGGGCGCGGTCAGCACGTCCTCGGCGGCCACGGGGAAGCCGGCCTCCGACAGCGTCCCGGCGATCGACGCCCGTGTCCGGGACGTGGTGTTGGTGACGAGTGCGACACCGAGGCCGGCCGCCCGGATCTCCCGCAGCGCCTCCACCGCACCGGGCAGCGGGCGCCACGAGACCGTCAGCACTCCGTCGATGTCGATCAGCACGGCTCGCACGGATTCCATGCTGGGACGATACGGAACCTGCTCGGGGCCGGACGGTACGACACCGCGGACGAGGCCTTCCGTAGGCTCACCCCATGTCCTCCCCCGACATGTTTCCTCGCCCCATGTCTCCCCGCCCCATGTCTCCTGACCCCATGTCCCCGCACGTCCTCATCCTCGGCGGCACCACCGAGGCCCGGCGGCTGGCCGCCGAACTGGCAGCGCGTCCCGGGGTCCGGGTCACCACCTCGCTGGCGGGGCGGGTGGCGCGGCCCGGAGCGGTGGAGGGGGAGGTGCGGACCGGAGGGTTCGGTGGCGTCGAGGGGCTGGCCGACTGGCTGCGCGAGCGGCGGGTGGACGCGATCGTGGACGCCACGCATCCCTTCGCCGCCGAAATCACCGCCAACGCGGCGCGGGCCGCGGCGGCGACCGGGCTGCCGCTGGTGGTACTGCGCCGCCCCGGCTGGCAGCCCGTCCCCGGCGACCGCTGGCATCCGGTCCCGTCCCTGAGCGCCGCCGCGGACGCGCTGCCGCGCCTCGGCCACCGCGTGTTCCTCACCACCGGCCGCCTGGGACTCGCGGCTTTCGCACACCTGGCGGACCTGCACTTCGTCGTGCGGTCGGTGGAGCCGCCCGCTCCGCCGATGCCGACGGACGTCGAAGTGGTGCTGGCCCGGGGTCCGTTCACCTTGGCCGACGAGTCGGCGCTGCTGCGCGACCACCGCATCGAGGTCGTCGTGACGAAGGACAGCGGGGGAGAGGCGACGTCCGCGAAACTGACGGCCGCACGCGCGCTCGGCCTGCCCGTGGTCGTCGTACGGCGGCCCCCACTGCCGGACGGCGTGACGGCGGTGCCCGACGTGCCCGGCGTACTGGAACGTCTGGAAGGACTCGGCCTCGCGTCGGGCGTGGGTGCTCAGAACTCGTTCGGGCGCCGACGCAGCAGGTAGGTGTCCATGATCCAGCCCTTGCGCTCGCGTGCCTCGGCGCGCAGCCGCTCGATACGCGGAGCGGCCTCCGCGATCGGGCCGGAGGCGAGGATCTCGTCGGGGGTGCCTATGTACGCGCCCCAGTAGATGTCGATGTCCTCCTCGGCGTACTGCCGGAAGGTCTGCTGGGCGTCGAGCATCACCACCACGTCGTCCACGCCCTCGGGGAAGCCCTCGGCCAGCCGCCGGCCTGTGGTGATCTGCACGGGCCGCGCCACCCGGTTCAGCCCCGTACGGTGCCGGGCGACGAGCGCCGAGACGCTGCTGATGCCGGGCACGACGTCGTACTCGAAGGCCACCGTACCCCGCCCGAGCACCTCCTCCAGGATCGCGAGCGTGCTGTCGTACAGCGACGGATCGCCCCACACCAGGAACGCACCGCGCTCGTCCTCGCCCAGCTCCTCTGCGATCAGCCGCTCGTAGATGTCGGCGCGGGCGCTGCGCCAGTCCCCGACGGCCGGGGAGTACGCCGCACCGCCGGCCCTGCGGTCCCGCTCCGGGTCGCGTGCCTCCACCAGCCGGTACGTGCCGTCCGCTATGTGTGTGTCCAGCATGTCCCGGCGCAGTTGCGTCAGATCGCTCTTCACCTCGCCCTTGTCGAGGATGAAGAACACGTCCGTGCTCCGCAGCGCCCGGACCGCCTGGAGGGTCAGCTGGTCGGGGTCGCCCGCGCCGATACCGATGACATGAATCTTTCGCACGCCCCGAGTCTGCCGCACGCCACTGACCGTCCGTGCACCGCCTCCGTACGCCCGGCTACGGCACCCTCGCGCCCACGCCGACGCCCCAGGTCCGAGCGGTTCACGCCCCCCGAAGCCGCGGAGCCCGTGCTCCCGCGTCGACCGTCCCGGCGTCTCGCTCGCCTCTCTCCACCTCATCCGCGAGGTCCCGCGCCCAGCTGACGAGCCAGGCGAGATCCATCCCGTACGGCTGTGGCTTCCCGTGCTCCGCGGCCCACCCCTGGACCGCTTCCGCGCCGCGCCTGAGCAGCCGGGGCCCGCCCGTGACGTTGCCCCGGGCCGCGTGCGTGAGCCCCACGGCCAGCTGGGCCAGGCCCCGCCACAGCGCCCGCTCGTCCTCGGGTCCCGACTTCCAGGCGTCCTCGAAGACCTCGTGCGCGTGGAACGGCTTCCCCGCGTCCAGCAGGGCCTGCGCCTCGGTGACCGTTTCTTCCGGGGTGCGGGCGACCCCCTCAGGCTGCCGGGACACACCGTCGGCGCCGTACGGCAGCGGGCGCCCGAGCCCGTCCCGGGGCCGCGCGTTGCGTGCCCGGCCCTCGCTGTCCCGGTCCCGCGACTCCGTCGACCGCCGCCCAGAGGATGCGCCTGTGCTGCCCATACGACGATTGTCCACCGTCGCCCTCGGCCGTCCCCCCACCGGCGTCCGCTGCCCGTGGCGCCCGTCGCTCACCGTCGCCGCCCTGCGCACAGGTGCCCCTTTCGGAACAGCCCCGGATGTGGGGTAAAGTTCTGTTCGCGCGATCACGTGGGTCACCACGAGTGAGCGCATCGGGACGTGGCGCAGCTTGGTAGCGCACTTGACTGGGGGTCAAGGGGTCGCAGGTTCAAATCCTGTCGTCCCGACTGGGTAAAACGCAGGCCAGGGGCCGTTTCCGCACAGCGGGAACGGCCCCTGCCGCGTAGTTCGAGGGCTTGGGGTTACCGTCGGATACGCAGTCCGCCCGCGCGAATCAATTACGTTTCGCAGAACGCGATTTGCAGGAACGCGCACGCGAAGGGCGTGGACCAATGAATCCCGGAATGGCCCGGCGGCGGAGCGTGATGATTCGCCAGAGGCAGTGACATGTCGGTCCTGCGTCTCGATCTCGCGCCTTCATGGTCCACCGGCGGTCAAAGGGTGATCCAAAAGAGGGTCGCTCATTGAAGTCGGCACAGAGTATTGACTCCGTCGTTACAAGGACTACACAATCCTGCCCGGTGGACGCGCGTAGGGTGCCCCACCGTCGATGCGTGGACGATCCTTCGGGGGGCGTTATGCAAGCGATCGACAGTGCACCTCTTGCGGACATAAGACCCCGGTTACGTAATGACGTGGTATTCCTGCGCGTCGACACCGGAATCTATCTCCGGAGTTCGGAGACTTCCTGCGTCCTCAAAGGTGCCGGCGCCTATGAATGGATGTCCGTCCTCGGTCCCCGGATGACCGGAGAATTAACGGTCGCGGAGTTATGCGAAGGCCTTGACGACAGCCGGCGCAAAACCGCCGTCGGTCTGATGCGCACTCTTCTCGACAGAGGTTTCGCTCGCGCCGTCCCCGTCCGTGACGTGGGGATGCTGCCCACCGGTGTGCTGGATCTGTTCGCGCCGCAGATCAATTTCGTCGAGCATTTCATGCACGCGGACCCGCGCACTCCGCAGGAGCTCTTCGCCCGTTTCCGCTCGTCCCGGGTCCTGGTCAGCGGCCCGCCCGGGGACGTCGCGGCGGCCGCGGTGCGCGGCCTGCTGCGCAACGGGCTGGCCGAGATATCGCTGGACGGCGCGTGGGGACGGCAAGACGCGGCGTGGGAACGGGAATTCGACGCCGAGACGGCCCGGCTCGCGGACGCCGGTGCGCCGGCGCGGATCGTCGTACTGCCCTCGACTCCCCGGGATCTGACGGCCTTTGACGTCGTGGTGGGTGTGGTCGACGGCCCGGACAGCCGAGCGCTGCTCGACCTGACCGTGCGGCTGCACGGCGTTCCGGACGGCCCCCGGCTGGTCCCGGTGGTGGCCGACCCGCACCGCATGCTGGTGGGGCCGATCTCCGGACCGGCCGAGCAGCCGTGCTGGGTGTGCGCCCAACTCCGGCTGTCCGCCACCTCCGACCCCCGGCGCACGGCCGACTTCTGGCGTGGACTGGCGCTCGGCCCGACCGGCGCCGAGGCCCCGAGCGGCAGCACGGTGGCGCGGTCCATGGTCGGCAACGCCGTGGCGTTCGAGATCTTCCGGCTGCGCACCGGCCAGTTGCAGCCGGACGACGAGCGGCACGCCGTCGTCCAGGACCTGACGACGCTGGAGTCCGGCCGCGAACGGGTCCTGCCCCATCCCGCATGCCCGATGCGGCACGAACGGGTGCTGCCCGACGAGGCCGTGCTCCCGCCCGCCGACGACAGCGACGCCTACGGGCGCGCCGCCGTCCTGGTCTCCTCGGAGTTCGGCGTGATGTCCGGGTGGACCGACGAGGCGATCAGACAGATCCCGCTCAAGACGGGCCGCGTGCGGCTGGGACCGTCCGGCGCGCTGGCCGACGGGGCGCGGGAGATCGCCGCCTTCGACATCGACACGGTCCTGGTCGCCCGCACACGCTCGGTGCAGGCGGCGGTCGTCTGCTACGCGAGCCGGCTCGGTCCCGTCGGGCTGCCGGACGCGGCGCCGCCGGACGACGCCGAGGCGGTGCCGGCCGAACGGCTCGCCCTGTTCAGCGGGTTGCCCGTCACCGAGGAGCCGACGCCCCACGCAGGGCTGACCGCGGTGGCGCTGTACGACGGCAGCCGGTGGCAGGTGCCCGCCGCGGCCGTCCATCCGCTGTCGCCGGCCAACTCCCGCCTGGTGTTCGAGCCCAGCCCCGCGGGTGCGGCGGCCGGCTGGACCGTCGAGGACGTACAGGAACGCGGGCTGTGCTCGGCTCTGGCGCATCGCGGGCTCGTCCGCGCGCTGCGCGGTGACGACCCGGCCCTCCCGCTCACGGAGGAATGGCTGTCCGGCGACGACGAGACGGCGTTCGCGCTGGGCAGCCTCCGGCACATCGGGTGCGGCGCGCGCGTCTACGCGCTGCCCGGCGCCGCCCCGTCCTTCGCGGTTCTCGCCGTGGTCGAGGGCGTCGACGGCGGGGCGGTCGACTGGGCGACGGGCTCGGCGCTCTCGGTGCGCGACGCGGTACGCGCGGCGGTGCGTGACGCCGTGGGTCTCGCGGTCGGCCGCCACTACGAGGGTGCGCCCCTCGATCCCGGCGACCCCCTGCTGGCGGACTTCGACCCCAGGGTGCTGGTCGCGGGCGACGGGAAGGCCGAGTGGTCCTTCGGCCAGCCAGGGGTGGCGATGTCCGAGGCGGTCGACCGGCTGCACGCCGGTGGCACGAGCGCCCTCTTCGTCGACACCACCCCCATCGACCTGCGCGCCATCCGCGCCATGGTCACAGGAACGATCCTGCTCGCCGCGCGGTAGCGAGAGCGGCGAGCCGGTCCGCGCCCTGTCGAGGCGCGCCACGGTTCTCGGAACACCCTGTTTCGAGTGCACATCCCACCACAAATGGGAGGATCGCAATGTCCGTTGAGCTCAAGGACGAACTGAGCGTTCTGGAGAGCGCGACGTTCGAGATCGAAGAGATGACCGACGAGTCGGTCGAGCTGGCGTGGTCCAGCTCCTCCTGCTCGTGCTCCAGCTGCTGCTCCTGCTCCACCAGCAGCTGCTGCTCCTGCAGCAGCAGCACCAGCTGACGGCTGGTGGCTGATCGGGCCGGCGGGCACACGCTCCCGGCCCGTTCGTCAGGCTGACAAGTGCGGCTGCTTGCACGGCGGTCACGCCGGTTCCGGCGCCCCTGCCGGGCACGGCGATCCCGCCGTCGGGGCAAGCAGCCGCACCCCGCATCCTCGGAGCGACTGGGTGGACGGATGAATGTGGTGTCGAACGCGGTGACCGCCGCGACGATCTTGGACGAGCCCCGGCTGATCGACGTCGTCCGCGGCTATCTGGCCGGGCGCGCCGGAGCCGGCGTCACGGTCGACGTCGGGGTGCTCGGCCTGCCGGCGCGGCCCGCGCCGAGCGGGCCGCCGGTGGCCGACGGACTGGTCTACCCGGTGCGTCTGTACGGCGGTTCGGTGCTGATGGGCCCGCTGTACCGGGCCGACGGCTCAAGCCGGCCGTGCGGCCGCTGCCTGGAACGCCGCTGGCTGGCGCTGCGCCCGGTCGAGGAACGCCGGCCGATCGAGGAGGGCGCGGACGTCTGGGTGGCGGGTGGCGACCCCTCGCTCACCCTCTTCGCCCTGGAGCAGATCGCGCAGCTCGTGCACGCGGAGACGTCTGACACCGAACTCGCGGCGAACGAACGGTCATTGGACAGTGTCGGCCGGATCGTGGAGCTGGGCTGCCGCGACCTGACGGTCAGCCGCCACGACCTGATCGCCGACTCCGAGTGCGAGTGGTGCGCCACCCCGCGGCCCGACACCGCCGAGGGCGCGATGCTGCCGCTGAGCCCGCGCCCGAAGGCGAGCCCGACCACCTACCGGGGCGCGTCCGCGGCCGATCTGACACTGCCTGCCGCCGGGTTGGTCAACGAAGTGTGCGGGGCACTGGCGAGCGCGGCCCGCCGCGTCTACCAGTGCAGCGCGACCCTGCCGGTCAGCGGCTACTTCCGGGTGCGCAGCAAGTACGACTACCACGAGATGTGGTGGAGCGGGCAGTCGCAGAGCTCCGCGAGCAGCGAGCGGTACGGCATCCTGGAGGGCCTGGAGCGATACGCCGGCCAGTTCCCGCGGGCCAAAGACCCGAAGACGTACGGCAGTTACCGCGACCTCGCGCCCGACGCCCTCGACCCCGCGACGATGGGCTCGTACCGTCCCGAGTTCTACGTCGGGCACAACGACTACTACCAGCCGTACCATCCGGACACTCCGACCCACTGGGTATGGGGCTACTCCTTCGGCGAGCAGCGGCCGCTGCTGGTGCCCGAGCAGTTCGTCTTCTATCTGGACCGGCGCCCGGACCGGAAGTTCGTCCAGGAGTGCTCCAACGGCTGCGCCAGCGGCAGCAGTGTCGAGGAGGCGTTGCTGCACGGGATGCTCGAACTCATCGAGCGCGACGCCTTCCTGCTCTGCTGGTACGGCAGTGCCCGGCTGCCCGAGATCGACCAGGCGACCGTCGTAGACGAGGAGGTCCGGTTCGTCCTGGACCGGGTCGCGCGGCTCGGCTACCGGATGCGGCTGTTCGACATGCGCGTCGACATCCCGGTGCCCGCCGTGATGGCGGTGGCCGAGCGGCTGGACGGCGGGCTGGGCCGGCTGTGCTTCGCGGCCGGGGCGAGCCTGGACCCGGTCGAGGCGGTGCGCGCGGCCATCGCGGAGACGGCCTCGTACATCCCGGGGATGGACGAACGCGTGGAGGCGAAGCTGCCCGAGCTGCGTGCGATGGCCACCGACTACAACCGCGTGCACGAACTCACCCACCACGCCCTGCTGTACGGCCTCCCGGAGATGGCACAGGCCGTCGACTTCCTGCTGGACGCGGCGCCGCCCCGCTCGATGGACGAGCTGTACGGCTCGTGGCTCGCCCGGCGTCCGGAGAGCCTGGACCTCGCGGACGACGCGCGGTTCGTGATGCAGTTGCTGCGCGACACAGGCAGCGACGTCGTCGCGGTGGACCAGACCTGCCCCGAGCAGGACGGCACCGGCATTCGCACGCTGAGCGTGCTGGCACCGGGACTGGTGCCGATCGACTTCGGCTGGGAGCGGCAACGCGCCCTGGACCACCCGCGCCTGCGGGCCTACCTCGACGGCGTGCTGGCCGAACTCCACGCACGCGACGAGGGGTTCGGACCCACGGGCCTGAACCGCAGGCCGCACCCGTTCCCGTAAGCCACCCGTCCCGGCCGAAGGAGGAGACCGCTTGTCCGAGGACCGCACGCAGGTCGTGAACGACTATGTGGAGTCGGTGTTCCGGCGCGGCCGGGAGCCGATGGAGCCGATCGGCTTCGCCCCCGACTGGGCGGACCAGCCGTCCCGGCACAAGACCTACCTGGGCGTTCGGCGCTTTCCGCTGCCTTCGGGCACCGCGCTGCCGCCCGCCGGCGCCGCCGACGTACTCTTCGGCGATCCGCCCGCCGCCCCGGGCGAGCCCTGGACCCTCGACGCCCTGGCCACGCTGCTGCGGCTGTCCTACGGCGTTCTCGATCGCAGGCTGCGGGTGAGCTGGAACCAGGACAGCCACGTACGGGTCCTCTATCCGGAGGCGCTGTGGGGGCGCGGCACCGCCTCCGGGGGCGGAATGTATCCGTTGGAGGTGTACTGGGTCGCGGGACCGGGCGCTGCGCTGGCCCCCGGCGTCTACCACTACTCGACGGCACACCACGGCCTCGAGCGGCTGCTGGCCGGTGACCTCACCGACGAGGTGCGCGCGGCGTGCGAGGCGGGGGCCGGGTGCGCCGACGCGGACGGCTTCCTCGTGGCGACCGTGCGCTTCTGGAAGAACTCCTTCAAGTACAACAGCTTCTGCTACCACGTGGTGACGCAGGACGCCGGTGCCCTGCTGGGCAGTTGGGAGCTGATCGCACGCGCCATGGGGCGCCGGGTGAACCGCGTGCAGTGGTTCGACGACGGGCGGCTCAACCGGCTGCTGGGGATCGACACCGAGGAGGAGTGCGCGCTGGCCGTGGTCCCGCTGCGGTTCGGACCGCCCGGCGAGCGCGAGGAGCGTATGGCCGACGAGGCGGACCGGAGCGGCCTGATCGACCGGCCCAGCTTCGAGAGGTCGGCGCACCCCCGCACCTTCGAGCAGATCGAGCAGGTGCACCGGGCGGTCCTGGCCGACCGGCGCGAGCGTCCCGACCCCGAGGTGGCGCGCGGCCTCGTGCCGATCCCGCCCGACGGGGGTGACGAGCTCGTACTCCCCGCACCGCTGACGGACCGGCTGGGCGAGGACATCGGCGCCACGCTACGCTCCCGCCGGACCAGCTTCGGCTCCTTCACGCGCTCCCGCCCGCTGGGCCTCGACGAGTTGGGGACCGTGCTCGCGGGCACGGTGTCGGCGCGGTGGTACGTCTCGGACGTGGTGCCCGAGGACGTCGGGCTGACGGGGCTGTACGTCCTGGCGAACCGGGTCGCCGGACTGCCGAGCGGCACCTACCGCTACGACGGCGGCCGGCACCGGCTGCACGTGGTGCGCGAGATGCCGCTCGCCGAGAAGCTGCAACGCAGTTACTACCTCAGCAACTACAACCTGGAGCAGGTCGGCGCGGTGCTGGCGATCTCGGGTCGCTGGCGCAGCACGCTCGACGCCTACGGCAGCCGCGGCTACCGGGTGCTCAACTCCGAGGTGGGCGCGGTGGCGCAGACGGCCTACACCGCCGCCGCGGCGCTGGGCGTCGGCTGCGGGGCGGTGCTCGGCTTCGACAACATCGCCATCGACGAGGCGGTCGGCCTCGACGACGGGGACGAGCGAACCTTCCTCTTCGTGCTGCTCGGCCATGAACGCGCGGACAGTGCGGACTTCGACTACCGGCTGGTCTGAGAGGGCTGATCCGTGAAATCGAGCGCGATGCCATCAGCGATACCGTCGATGACGCCGGGCGGGACGTCGGCCGCGACGCTGCCCGAGCACCGCGAGAGTGCGGAGCGCGTGCGATGGCATCTGGTGCCCCGGTTCATGCTGCGCGTCGGCGGTCTGCCCTTCGACACCGCCGCCGCGCTGGCCGGCCCGGCGAGCGCGGCCTGGGCGGATGCCGTGCTCGACGCGCGGGCACGGCTGCGTGAGCGGGGGGCACGGCTCGCCGACTCGCTGCAGGAGCAGGTGGCACTCTGCCTCGACGACGCGACCGCACGCCGCACGCTGATCAACCTGCGCCGCGACGTCTTCAACGCCCGTGCCCCACGAGGCCTGTCGGCGGCCGAGCAACTCCTGCCCTCCCGCGAACTCGCCCAACTGCACGCGTGGTTCGCCGACTGGCAGCGGCACGAGGCGCTGCTGAAGAACGGCTCCGGCATCCTGTCCGCGGAGATCACCGCGGGCCGGCGGGAGCTGCGCCGCGCGGCGACGGACACCGACCTGCGCTGCGGCATCCAGCTGTCCTCCCCGTCGCTCGACGAGTATCTCGACGGCTATCTGCACCGCGCCGACGGCCCGCTCAGCAAGCGGGAACGGCGGATCGAACGGTCGCTGCTGGAGTATCTGCTGCGTACGGCGTGCAAGACCAGCCCCTTCAGCACCCTGACGGCGGTCTCCGCGGGCGCCTTCACCGAGGCCGGCGGCCGGCCGCTCGCCGCGTCCGTCAGCGGATGGGACAAGCGGAGCAGCACCCGGCTGAACATCGCCGTCCTCGCACGACTCTCGGAACTGCTGACCGGCGACCCCGCGATCCGCGGCGATCTGCCCGTCCGCGCCACCAGCGGACTGCAGGTGCAGCGCGACCACGTCCGCTACTTGCGCAAGCTGCGCGGAGCCGACGGCAACGCGGACGCGGCGGTCACCCTGGACGCTGTACACGAGAGCCTGTTCTTCCTTCCCAGCGGGGACGCCCTCGCCGATGTGCTCACGCTGTTCGGCGACGGCACGACACTGCGGTTCACGGACGCCGTACGGCGGCTGTGCGCGATGGATGACCAGCGGCCGGAGCACGAAGTGGAGCGATATTTGGCCCAGTTGCTCCGACTGGGGCTGCTCGTCGTGCCCGATCTGCACCTCGACATCCACGACCCGGACCCGGTGGGCACCTACCGGAGCGGGCTGCGGCGGCTGGGGGTGGACTGGGCCGACGACATCGCCGTCCTCGTGGAGCGGATGGGCAGCGACGTCGCCCGATTCGCCGAGGCGGACCTGAAGCCGCGGCGTCAACTGCTCGCGCAGGTCAAGGAGTCGGTGACCGAGACGCACCGCCTGCTGGGCCGCGACGACACACCGGTCCTGCGCACCCTGGTCTACGAGGACACCACCCTGCCGGGCCTCACGGTCACCGGCGACGCCTCGACCTGGACGCGACAGCTCACCCCCGGGCTGCGCCAACTGGCCCGCGTCCTGCCAGCGTTCGACGGAACCGCCGTACGCCGACTCGTCACGAAGGGATTCTTCCGAGCGCGCTACGGGCACGGCGGACGCTGCGAGGACTTCCTGTCCTTCGCCCACCAGTTCAACCAGGACTTCTACGACAACTACAACAAGCGGCTGATGCGCCATCAACGCTTCGACGGCACCGACTTCCGTCCGTACGACAACTGGTTCCGGCAGGAGGAGATCACGGGGATCGACCGCGCCCGGGCCGCCGTGGCCGAGGAGATGAAGCGCCGGTACCGCAGCGCCTCCGCCACCGGGGCCGACGTGGAGCTGGACGAGGACTTCCTGACCACCGTGGAGGGACTGCTGCCCCGGCCGGAGGCCCTGCGGTCACTGTCGTTCTTCCTCCAACTGGCCGACGGCCGCGGCGAGGACCCCTTGGTGGTCGTCAACCGCGTCTACTCCGGGCTCACCCTGCTCTTCTCCCGGTTCGCACACTGCTGCGACGAGGAGCTCGTCGCCTCGCTGCGCCGCTCGCTGGACGACGCCGTACCCGAGGGAGCCGTGTTCGCCGAGCTCAAGGGCGGCTACGACGCGACCAACCTCAACCTGCACCCGGTCGTCACCCCCTACGAGGTGGTCTGCCCGGGCGAGACCAGCTTCCGGCCGCCGCACGAGCAGATCCCGGTGGAGGACCTGGTCGTCGAGCACGACACGGCAACCGACCGGCTGCGCCTGCGCTCACGCCGGCTGGGCGTCGAGGTGATTCCCGTCTACCTCGGGTTCCTGCTGCCGATGGCGCTGCCGGAGGTGCAGCAGGTGCTGCTCAACTTCTCCTGCACCACCATGGTCCAGCTCGACCTGTGGGAAGGCACCGGGATTCCGGAGGGCGACAGCGGCGTCCTCCCGCGCGTCCGGCTCGGCAACGTGGTGCTGCAGCGCAGGACATGGCGGTTCGCCGCCGAGCAGCTGCCGCCGCCGGTGGCCGGACAGTCGGACCAGGAATGGTTCCTGGCCTGGCGGGAGTGGCAGCGCAGTGCCGGGCTGCCGCGCCATGTTTTCGCCTCCCTGGGCGGCGAACACAAGCCGCAGTACGTGGACTTCGACTCGTACGCGGGCGTCCGACTGCTGGAGACCGCGGTCCGCAAGAGCACCTCGTCGGTGGTGCTCACCGAGATGCTGCCGCGCCCCGACCAGCTGTGGCTGCGCGACGGCCCACGCCGGTACGTCACCGAACTCACGGTCCAGCTCGACGCAGTCAACGCAACGGAAGCGGAGCGGTGATGGACGGCAAGCGAGCAACGAACGAGGACGCGTCCATCGACACGGAGTGGGACGGCGACGGCTGGATCAGCCTGCACGTCTTCTACGCCGCCAACGCCAACCCCGTACTCGTGCACGGCGTAAGCCCGTTGGTGGACCGACTGTGCGAACAGGGCCTCCTGCGCTCGTGGTTCTTCATCCGCTACTGGCTGGAGGGCCCGCACGTGAGGCTGCGCCTGCTGCCGGCCGACCCGTCGGCGGCCGACGAGGTCGCCCGGACCGCGCGGGAGGCGCTGGAGGCGTACCTGCGCGAACGCCCCGCCCTCTACGAGGAGGACCGCAACGCCAGCGGCGACCTCTACAAGAACATGTTCCTCGCCGAGTACAGCGAGGAACGCTGGAACGACCTGTACGGCGCGGACGGCACGATGCCGTTCAGGGAGAACAACAGCGTCGCTCACATCCCCTACGAGCGGGAGCTGGACCGGTACGGCGGTCCGGCCGGCATGGAACTGGCCGAGCGGCACTTCCAGGAGTCCAGCGAGCTGGTGATCAGGCTGCTGGAGACCACCAACGTGCACGTACGGACCGTCCTGCTCGGTCAGGCAGCCCAGTTGACGGCCGGGCTGTGCTTCGCCTTCCTGCGGGACGAGGAGGCGGTGGCCCGCTTCCTGGTGCGCTACCGCGCGATGTGGGAGGCGTCGTACCAGGAGCCGAGCGACAGCCAGCACGAGCGTTTCGACCGCAGCTACGAACGGATGAAGGACCGGCTGGTGCCGCGCCTGCGGCATGTGCGGGACTGCGCCCGCGACGACGCCACCGCCGCCTCGCCCACCCCGACGGAACGCACCTGGCTCGCCCATTGCGCCGAACTCCGAGACAGAGTATTGAAATTGGCCGAAGCGGGAGCCCTGACCTTCCGCGACGGCGCCGTACCGGACCCGCAGGACGCGCTCGCCATCGTGCTCAGCTCCTACGTCCACATGACCAACAACCGGCTCGGGGTGAGCATCCTGGACGAGATCTATCTGTCGTACGTCATCTGCAAGGCGCTGTCCGACAGCGCACCCCAGGAGGCACAGCGGTGACCGAGACGGCCTACGGCCGGCCCCGGCTGCGCCCGGAGGTGGTCCTCGGCCCGGCCCTGCGGTCGGGCCCGAAGACCGTGCACCACGTCAAAGACGCACGCACCGGCTGCTATTACCGGGTCGGCCCCCGCGAACACTTCATCATGGGCCTCATGGACGGCAGCCACACCATCGAGGACATCGGACGCCGCTACACCGCCACCTACGACCGCCGGCTCGGCCCCGCGCACTGGCAGCAGGTCTTCACCATGCTCGGCCGCTACCAACTGCTCGACGGATACGCCGACGACGCGGCCCTGGACAAGCTCAGACGGGCCCACGAGGACAAGCAGTCGGCGCGGCAGGGCTGGTTGCGCCGGCGTTGGGTGATCCTGCGCCCGGACCAGCTGTGCGCCGCCCTCGCGGCCCGGCTGGCGTTCGCCTTTCACGCGGCCTTCCTGATCCCCGCGTTCCTCCTGATCGTGGCCGTCCAGCTGTTCGTCTGGACGCATGTCGCCACCCTCACCCACGAGGCGACGCACCAGCATTCCTGGCCCGTCACCGTGCCGTTGTCGATGACGCTCTTCTGGGGCATCACCGTGCTGCACGAGTTCGCCCACGGCGTCACCTGCCGCCACTTCGGCGGCACGGTCACCGAGATCGGCCTCAGCTGGCGGTTCCCGATGCTGACTCCCTACTGCCGTACGGACGACATCGTGCTGTTCCACCGGCGCCGGGCCCGGGTCGGCACGGCCTTCGCAGGGGTGTTCGTGAGTTTGCTGGCGCTGGTGCCGGTGATGATCTGGTGGTGGTCGGCCGGTGACGGGGCCCTCGGGCGCCCGCTCGCTTCCGGCCTGCTGCTGTTCGGCAGCGGAGGCGCCGTCATGAGTCTGGTGCCGATTCTGCGATCGGATGGGTATGTGATGCTCACACACGCGCTGAACCTCGTCGATCTGCGTCGCGAGTCCTACCGCTTCTGGCGGCTGAGACTGCGCGGGCGCGACCCCGACGCCCGGAAGAGCCTCAGCGCGTACCCGCCCCGCGACACCCGCGCCTACACCCTTTACGGCATCGTCTCGCTGCTGCTCCTCGTGTCGGCCTATGCCGCGTTGATGTGGGTGTGGTTCAGCACGCTCCAGCGCTGGACGGGCCCGGTGTGGGCGGTGGTGATCCTCGCCGCGGAGACAGCGGTGGTGGCCGGTGTCCTGTCACTGGCCGCGCGCGGCCGCAACGGCGAGAGGCATACCGCCGATGCGTGACGGCCACGACGACGACATGGCGGTCCGCACCAGCGGGCTGACCAAGCAATACGGCCCGGAGACCGGCGTGTTCGGCCTCGACCTGCTGATCCGCAGGGGAGAGGTCTACGGCTTCCTCGGCCCGAACGGAGCCGGCAAGAGCACCACCATGCGCATGCTGGTCGGGCTGATCCGGCCGACCTCGGGCACCGCCACGGTGCTGGGCCACCCGGCCGGGACGCGCAGCAGCCTGCGCGGCGTCGGAGCGCTGATCGAGTCCCCCGCCCTCTACCCGCACCTGTCCGGCCGCGACAACCTGCGCATCCTCGCCGGATACGCCTCCGTGCCGGGCGACCGCGTCGAGACGGTCCTCGAAGAGGTGGGCATGACCGCCAAGGCGGACGTCGCCTTCCGCGCGTACTCACTCGGCATGAAGCAGCGCCTCGCGGTGGCCGCGGCCCTGCTGAAGGACCCCGACCTGCTCATCCTCGACGAGCCGACCAACGGCCTCGACCCGGAGGGCATGGCGAGCATGCGCGACCTGATCACAGGCCTGCGCCGCGCCAACCGCACGGTTCTCCTCTCCAGCCACCTGCTGGCCGAAGTGGAGCACGTCTGCGACCGGGTCGGTGTGATCCGCGGGGGCCGGCTGATCGCCGACGGCACGGTGGCCGAGCTGCGCCGCGGCGCCGGAGAGGGCGGTCTGACGGTGACCGTGGACGCACCCGAGCGCGCGGCCGAGCTCGTACGACAGCTGCCGGAGGTCCGCTCGGCGACGGTCGCCGGCGACGGAAAGGTGCGGGTGGCCGTCGACCCGGGTGAGGCGGCCGCCGTCAACCGGCTGCTCGTGGTGAACGGCCTGAACGTCAGCGAACTGCACAGAGAGGTCCGCTCCTTGGAGGACGTGTTCTTCGACCTGGTCGAGGACCATCGGCCCGCCGGACCGGCACCCGTGGAGGTGAGCAACCGTTGAACGGCGTCCTTCGGGCAGAGCTGCTGTCGACCCGCAAGCGGCCCGGCGTCTGGATCGTGGGCGGCGCGTGGGCGGGCCTGGCGCTGGCCTTCGGCATGGTGGTGCCGTACATCGTCTGGCTGGCCATCAGGAACCGGCCGGTCGGCTCGTCGGGTGATCCGGAGCAGCTGATCGGCGGCCTGCTGCCGGACAAGTTCCTCTCCGCCACGGTGGATCTGTACCCGATGTTCGGCAGCGCGCTGATGCTGATCCTCGGCGCCGTCCTCGTCGGCGGCGAATACCGGTGGGGGACCTGGGGCACCCTGCTGGTCCAGGGCCCCGGCCGAAGCGCGGCGGTGCTCGGGAAGGCCGCGGCGACGGCGGTGACGGTGCTGTGCGTCACGGTGCTGGTGCTCGGGGCGAGCGCGGGTGCGAGCGGCCTCGTCGCGACGCTCACCGGCCGCCCCGCCCACTGGCCGGCCGCGACGGCGCTCCTGGGCGGAATCGGCGCCGTCTGGCTGATCAGCATGGCCGCGGCGAGCCTTGGCATCCTCCTGGCCATCCTGCTGCGCGGCACCGGGGCGGCCATCGGCGTGGGCCTGCTCTGGCTGCTCGCGGTGGAGAACCTGGTCTCCGGACTGGCCGGTACCCTGCCCGCGCTGAAGTGGCTGCAACGCCTGCTGATCGGCCCGAGCGCGGGCTCCCTCGCCACCGCCCTGGACCCGTCGGGCAAGCCGAACACCTCGATCCCGGGGGTGGTCTCGGTGTCCGGCCCGCTGACCGCGAGCCTGGTGCTGGCGGGGTATGTGGTGGTGTGCCTGGGGCTCTCCACGGTGTTGGTGTCGCGTCGTGACGTGACGTGAGGGGTTGAGAAGGGGGCTGGACGGGTCAGGAGGCGACGTCCTGCGGATACCAGCGGAGTTCCACGGTGTTGCCGTCCGGGTCCTGGACGTAGACCGACATGGCGATGCCGCGCGCGCCGAAGCGCTCGACGGGTCCTTCGAGGACGGTGAAAGTCCCTGAGAGGGCCTCGGACTTGAGGAACTCGTCCCAGTCCAGCGGTTCCACGGTGAGACAGATGTGGTCGACGTTGGACTCCCTGCGAGGGCGGCCGACCAGATCGATGACGGTCTCCGGCGTGACTCTCACCGAGGGGAACGGCACCTCGCCGGCCCGCCACTCGGCAACGCGGACGGGCTCCAGGCCGAGGAGCCCGGTGTAGAAGTCCAGGGACCGCTCGACATCCCCGACGTTGAGGACGAGATGGTCGAATGCCTTCACGCGCAGAGGGCCCATGTGGGGCGTGGCCGGGTTGTTGGTGATGTCCGAGGTGTTCATGAGGGCTTCCTTGGTTGGTGGAGATCACGTGGATGCGGATGTCCCCATACGATCCGCTGGACGGAGTGCGCCATCAAGGCAGTTTCGGAGCACGCTCGTTGAGCCTGATTCAACGCCGGGGGCATCGGCATCAGGGCCATGGATCCAGGGCCATGGAACAACGTTCGCCCGGCCTGTCGCCGGACGAGCCCGCAGGGTCATTCAGGGCCTGCGGCCGTGAAAGGTACGGCGCAGGTCGCTCACCCAGGCGTCGGGGTTCTCCCAGGGGATGAAGTGGCCGCCTTGGTCGTGGGCGTTGACGTTGACGTGGTTGAACCAATCGGCCTGCGGGCCGCTCTTGAACGCCCGGACTCGCTCGTTGGCGGTGTGGATGCCGGGCGGGTTCTCGAACGTGACGAAGGTGAGGCCGACCGGGGCCTGCACGACCGGGGTGCGGTCGTGGGCGGGGGCCCAGGGGTGGCGGTTGGCGTTGGCGTAGTAGCGCATCGACGTGGCGATGGAGTTGTTCACCCAGTAGATCGTGGCGTGGGTGAGCAGGTCGTCCTTGGTGAAGACGGATTCGACGTCGCCGCCGTTGTCGCTCCAGGCGTTCCAGCGCTCCAGCAGCCAAGCGAGCAGTCCGGCGGGTGAGTCGCTCAGCCCGTGGGCCAGGGTGGCACCGTCGAGCATGTGCACGGCGACGTGGGACGCGAAGCGGTGGTCCAGCTCGATGGTGCGGGCGCGGATGCCCGGGGGCTGGTCGTCTGTGAGGGGCCGATTCCGTGCGAAGTCCCAGGCCCGGGGGTCGGTGAAGAAGTCGAGCGGCAGCCCGGAACCGATGTGGATGCCGTACAGCTCGTCGGCGTACTTGTGGCCGAGCTGGCTGGAGACGATCCCGCCGATGTCGCAGCCCCCGGCGGCGTACTTCTCGTACCCCAGGGCCTCGGTCATCAGGGTGTGCCAGAGGTCGGAGACCTTCCAGAAGTTGACGTCCGGAAAGCCGGTGAGCGGGCCGGGGAAGCCGAAGCCGGGCAGGGACGGCACGATGACGTCGAAGGCGTCGGCGGGGTCACCGCCGAACGCGGCCGGGTCGGCGAGCGGGTCGATCACCTTCGACCAGTGCCAGAACGTCCACGGCCAGCCATGGGTGAGGACCAACGGGATCGGACGGGGGCCGCGGCCGGGCTTGCGCATGAAGTGCACCGGGACACCGGCGACGCTCACCTGGTAGTGCTCGTAGGCGTTGATGGCGGCCTCGAACTTGCGCCAGTCGTAGCCGTCCCGCCAGTAGGCGACCAGCTCACGGAGATAGCTGTCCGGGACGCCGTACGACCAGTCCTCGTTCGCCTCGTCCAGCGGCGGACGGGTCAATGTGAGACGGGCGCGCAGGTCGTCGAGGACCTCGTCGGACACATGGATCGGGGTGGGCTCCAGGGGGAAGGCATGCGGGGTGGTCATGGTGTGGCTCCTTGCTGGGTGGGGGGAAGCGGTGCCGTCGGCCTGTTCGGTGATTGCGCGGCGAGCCGGGCCACATCAAGGAATGCGGGCGGTGACGCGGCGTCTGCTCTACCGGCGCCAGGTGGATGAGGGCCGCCGTGAACTGTTCCATGCCCGCCTCGGTGCCCGGAATGCCGACGTAGGGCTGATCACGATCACGCGATGCCGTGCACAGGACCGCAGAGGCCGCAGGAGCGAAGGAGCCGCAAGATCCGGAGCGGAGCTCCGGCGTGGACACTCAACGCATCTGACGCTCCCCCGCGGCGCCCGGAGACTGCGCCGCCTGGTAGCGCGAGTGGACCCTGTGTGGACCACGGCCTCCGCGCGAGGTCGGAGGCGGCTAGGCGCACCCGCTCCGCTCCTCTGGTGCACGCGGCAGGAGGTGGGTTGCCCGAGCGGCTGAAGGGAACGGTCTTGAAAACCGTCGTGGCAGCGATGTCACCGTGGGTTCAAATCCCACCGCCTCAGCAGAGGACATAGCCGTGCTGGTCAGAAGGGGTGTCTCTCGATGAGGGGCGCCCCTTCTGTATGGAACCTGTCTCACTCTGATCCGGCCGTGTCGCGTTGTGGATCAGTGCGTGTGGACCAGGTGTGGACCAAGCTCGGGTCTGCTGCACGATCGGGCTTGCCCGCCGACCGTGGGAGACGCCGCAGGCCCTCGTGGTCACGGAGCGCGAGGCGCCGCAAGCACCCGAGCTCGAGCGGCAGACTCCCGCGTCCTTGCCGGGGCCGGACGTGGACAGCATCCTGGCGCTGGCTACCCGAACAAGCCTCGATCCAGCATCACTTGAAGCCTTCAGGGCATCCATCGAGGACTATTGGCGACGGGACGACCAGCACGGCGGCGAGGCTCTGAGGCCGGCCATCGTCGGCCAACTCCGGCATGTTGTTGGACTCTTGAAGGAGAACCGGCCACCGTCCATTCAAAGCGGCCTATACGGTATCGCTGCCGAGCTTGCACGGCTCACTGTCCCACCTGCGCCCGTCGGGCTGTTGGACATCGACCAGGCACAGATTCACCCACTTGTTGGTGTAGATCTGTCGTTCTCCGTGGGTCTTCCACTCCATACCTGCGGCCCCTCGAATCGGTCTCCAGGATCTCAGACCGACTGGAGGAGGGCTGCAGGTTCGCACCTTTTCGCGTCACCTTGACGAGATGCGAGGGCTGAGCGCGCTGGCTGGGTGGTCAGCCGCAGGTGCAACCGGCAGCTGTCGAGTCGGCCCCGACGGACTGGGTGGTGCAGCAGGCGTCGCCAGTGACGTTCGGGTAGGCGCTCTTGCCGAGGGTGTCGGTGTCGGCCTTGACGACGTAGACCTCCCAGGGCTCCTTGCCGGGGCCGTGGATCCACACCTTGTCCTGGACGGCGTAGCAACAGGAGGTGTCGTTCTCCTCGAAGGTGGCGAGACCGGCGTCCTTCAGACGGCTGGTGGCCGCGCTGACCTGGTCGGTGGACTCGACTTCGACGCCGAGATGGTCGAGGCGTGTCTCTTGTCCGGGCTCACCCTCGATCAGGACGAGCTTGAGCGGGGGCTCGGCGATGGCGAAGTTGGCGTAGCCCTCGCGCCGCTTGGCCGGTTCGGTGCCGAAGAGCTTCGAGTAGAAGGCGATCGACCCTTCGAGGTCACTGACACGCAGGGCGAGCTGAGCACGGGACATGGCAACGCTCCCATCGGCATGCATTGATGTCTATCGATGCAAGCTTGTGACTTGGGTCGAAGGATGTCAACATAGACGTATGTCGAAACAAGAGCTTGTGGTGCTCGGACAGAGCGACGAGACCGACGCGTGCTGCCCGGGGCTGGTGACCGCCCCCCTGGACGAGGACCAGGCGACCGAGCTGGCGAAGCTGTTCAAGGCGCTGGGCGACCCGGTGCGCCTGCGCCTGCTCTCGATGATCGCTTCGCGGGCGGGCGGTGAGGTCTGCGTCTGCGACCTGACCCCGGCCTTCGACCTGTCCCAGCCGACGATCTCGCATCACCTCAAGCTGCTGCGGCAGGCCGGTCTGATCGACTGCGAGCGCCGAGGCACATGGGTCTACTACTGGGCCCTGCCCGCCACCCTCGACCGGCTTGCCGCCTTCCTGAAGACGTCGCAGACGGCCGAGGCCACCGCGTGAGCGCCCCGCTGGGGCGCCGAGCCCTTGCCGAAGCCGTGGGGACGGCCGCCCTGGTCGCGGTGGTCGTCGGCTCCGGAATCCAGGCCACCGAGCTGACCCGGGATGTCGGTGTGCAACTCCTGGCCAACTCGCTGGCCACGGTCTTCGGCCTGGGCGTCCTCATCGCGCTCCTGGGGCCGGTCTGCGGCGCTCATTTCAATCCGGTCGTCACACTCGCTGCCTGGTTCACCGGCCGCCGTAGAGAGGACGGGCTGACCGCCCGGGACGTCGCCGCGTACATCCCCGCTCAGGTCGTGGGAGCCATCACGGGTGCCATCGTGGCCGATGCCATGTTCGGCAAGCCGCTCGTGCAGTGGTCCACCCATGACCGCTTCGCCGGCCACCTGTGGCTCAGTGAGGTGGTCGCGACCGCCGGGCTCGTCCTGCTGATCTTCGGACTTGCTCGCACCGGCCGGGCGCACTTCGGCCCCGTGGCCGTGGCGTCCTACATCGGCGCGGCGTACTGGTTCACGTCCTCCACCTCGTTCGCGAACCCCGCGGTCACCATCGGCCGGGCCTTCACCGACACCTTCGCCGGCATCAATCCCGGCTCACTCGGTCCGTTCATCGTGGCCCAACTGGTCGGCACCGCGATCGGGCTGGGGCTGGTGATCGCCGTCTTCGGACGCCCGGCACCCGTGCAGGCCGACACTGTCCCCGTTGAGGGCGAACCCGAACTCGCCGCCTCCACCCTCTCCTGACCCGATTCCGTCCAGAAAGACACGTGCCATGACCACTCCCGCCGCTGAGCGTCCTTCCGTGCTCTTCGTCTGCGTCCACAACGCCGGGCGCTCCCAGATGGCCGCCGCGTTCCTCACTCACCTTGCGGGCGACCGCGTACAGGTGCGTTCGGCTGGGTCCGCGCCTGCCGACACGGTCAATCCGGCTGTAGTCGAAGCGATGTCGGAGGCAGGCATCGACATCTCGGCCGAGGTGCCCAAGGTGCTCACGGTCGAAGCTGTCCAGGCGTCCGACGTGGTCATCACGATGGGCTGCGGCGACACCTGCCCCGTCTTCCCGGGCAAGCGCTACCTCGACTGGCAGCTCCCCGACCCGGCCGGACAGGGCGTCGACGCCGTCCGTCCCATCCGTGACGAGATCGAAAAGCGCATTCGCGGCCTGCTCGACGAGATCACCTCGGCGATCCAAGTGTGAGTGAGGCCCGTGACGATCGGCCGGCTCGCTGGCTTCGGGACGCGCACCCCCAACCGCCCCCCAAGGCGCTCCCCCTGAGCACGAACCCGGAGAAAACGCTTGGACTCCGCAAGCGTCCTCGCGGGACACTGCGGTTCCTTGCCTGCCTGTACTCGCGCGTCGGCGTTGGCGTTGTCGCGTGCCGCGCGCGGGGCACTCATCTGGGACAGGGGTGCGATGGGATCGCCTGAATCACGCGAGGGGCCTCGGGGCAGGGGCCCGGTTCTCCTCGCGCTTCGTTGCTACGGACGGGAGTTGGCCCGGCTGCGGTGGCTGACGCTGCCCGCGATGCTGCTGCCGGCGGTGGGCAACACCGGCATCAGCTACGTCGCGCCGCTGGTCGTGGCGAAGCTCGTCGGGCGGATCGTCGGTGACTCCGGTGCCGGCGTGGGCTCGATGCTGCCGTACGTGCTGGTCTTCGCGGGCACGCTGCTGCTCGCGGAGACGCTGTGGCGTATCGGTATGCACTGCCTCATCCGGCTGGAGGCCCGCGGCATCGAGCAGTTGTACGTGCTCGGCATGGACGAGCTGTTCGCCAAGGACGCCACGTTCTTCCACGACAACTTCGCCGGATCACTGACCAAACGGGTCCTGAGCTTCGCCGCCCGCTTCGAGGACTTCGTCGACACGTTCGTGTTCCAACTCGTGGGCAGCCTTGTGCCGCTCGCGTTCGGATCGGTGGTGCTGTGGCAGTACGAACCGCTGCTCGTGGCCGGTCTCCTGGCGATGATCGTGCTGACGGCGCTGGGCGTGGCGCCCCTCATCCGTCGTCGCCAGGCGCTCGTCGACCAGCGCGAGGCGGCGTTCGCCCGTGTGGCCGGCCACGTCTCCGACAGCCTCATGAACATGGACACCGTCCGGGCGTTCGCCGCGGAGGAACGCGAGGCAGTGGAGCACCGTTCCCGTGTCGCGGAGTCCCGGCTGCGCATGGTGCGTTCGTGGGACTACGGCAATCTGCGCATCGACACGCTGGTCGCGCCGATGTCCGTGCTGACCAACGCGCTGGGCCTGCTGCTCGCGGTCGCGCTCGGCGGGGGACGCCATGGTGTGGAGTCGGTCGTGGTCGCCTTCACGTACTACTCCAACGCGACGCGGATCATGTTCGAGTTCAACCAGATCTACCGCCGCCTGGAGAGCTCGATGACGGAGGCCGCGCAGTTCACCGAGCTGCTGCTCGCGCCGCCGACCGTGCTCGACCCGCCGTCGCCGCAGCCACTGGCGCCCCGGGGCGCCGACGTCCGCTTCGAGAAGGTGACCTTTACCCACGCGGGCGCGGCGGAGCCGCTCTTCGAGGGCCTCGACCTCACCGTCCCCAGCGGCTCGAAGGTCGGTCTGGTCGGCCGCTCCGGCGGAGGCAAGACCACGCTCACCCGGCTGCTGCTGCGGATGACGGACGTCGACGCCGGCCGGATCCTGATCGGCGGCCAGGACATCAGCAGGCTGCGCCAGGCCGACCTGCGCAGCCTGATGGCCTACGTGCCGCAGGACCCGGCCATGTTCCATCGCACCCTGCGGGAGAACATCGCGTTCGCCCGGCCGGACGCCACCGACGCCGAGATCCGCGGCGCGGCCGAGGCGGCCCACGTCACCGAGTTCGCCGACGCGCTGCCCGACGGCTTCGAGACCATGGTGGGCGAGCGCGGCGTCAAGCTGTCCGGCGGACAGCGCCAGCGCGTGGCTCTCGCCCGGGCGATCCTGCGCGACGCGCCGATCCTGTTGCTGGACGAGGCGACCAGCGCGCTGGACTCCGAGAGCGAGATCCTCGTCCAGGAGGCGCTGTGGCGGCTCATGAAGGGGCGGACGGCGCTCGTGGTGGCGCACCGGCTGAGCACGGTCGCCACCATGGACCAGCTGGTCGTCCTCGACCACGGCCGGATCGTCGAGCAGGGCACGCACCAGGAACTGCTCGCGTCGGACGGTGCCTACGCGAAGCTCTGGCAGCACCAGTCGGGCGGCTTCCTCGACGACACTCCCGCGCAGGCCGACCTGCGCTGAGCGGTCACTCCAGCACGGGCGGCTCGGGCGACGGCGTCTTCCCGGCGAGGACGTCCTGCAGCCGGCCGGTGCCCAGCTCCACCGCCGTCTCCGTGGTGTCGTGATCGGCCCCGCCGACGCCGCCGTTGGTGAGAGCGATGCCGGATGCGCCGACCCGCACGACGGCGACGTCCATGGAGAGCGTGGCGGGTCCTCCGCCCGGCGTGCCCTGCATCGTCACGGTCATGCCCTGCCGGGCGTCACCGGCATTCGGCAGCTGGATCTCGATGACCTGCACCGCTCGCTTGCCGCCGTCGGAGCCGGTCATGGTGAACTGGCCGCACTTCTGCGGGATGGTCTCGAGCCATGCCATGGATGCCTTGAGATTGGCTTGGCCGTAGTCGCCGACCTGGTACACCAGCCGGGTGTCGTCCTCCTCGAAGCCGGTGAGCGCCGACGCGCCCGCCGGCTTGCCCAGCAGATTGTTGTTGTAGAGGCCGTCGAGCAGCCTCTGGCAGTCCGCCGCGTCGCCCTTCCTGGTGAGGAACCCGGCGACGTCCACCTTTCCGTGGAGCAGCTGGTCGCGCCATGTCGCCGCGTCGTCGACCTTCGTCCAGGCGTCCTCGATGTCGCCCTCCGTGATCAGCGCGGCCTTCGCCCCGGCCTCGGTGAGGCGCGGTGGGGGCGAGGCGGTCGCGGCCGCGGTGGCCTCGCCGTCGTCCGAGCAGCCCGTGGTGACCAGGAGCGCCCCCGCCGTCAGGGCCGCGGCCAGTACACGCGCAGAGCGGGTCGAGCGGTGCATCGTGGCTGCCTCCTCGGAACGCGGTACGTCCCTTTCACGGCACCACTGCCCCTGCCGGCCGACCAGTGCGCCGGGCCGTTCGGGTGAAGGGTTCGCGTGGGAGGAGGGGGAATGGTACTCCGGTTCGGCCGGTGTGGCCGAGGACGTCCCCTCCCCCGAAGGTGACGTCCTCGGCCGTTCCCCCGGTGCCGGACTGTGGTCCGGACGTCCGCGCGGCGCGGTTCCCGCTGTCGGCGGTCACCAGCACATGACGGCTGTCTCTCCCGATCCCCACGTGGAGTACAGGCGTACGCGGACGAGATAGCGGCGGCCCTTGACGAGCCGGACCCTGATCGCGGTGTTGTGCGGTGTGCCCCCGTCGTCCTGGCCGGAGAGGTAGCGCGGCTCGCCGTCGCGCTCCTCGAAGACCACGACGACACTGTCGCCGTCCCCGAAGGTGCCCACCGTGTACGTGCGGGTCTCCGGCGGCTCCACCGTGAAGTCGGCCTGCTCGCCCGGGCCGAGGCGCAGCGGCGCCGAGCGGAACGGCACCAGCGCGGGCGGCCGGGGAGGGGAGCTGGGCGGATACCAGCGCCGTACGAACTCCTGGTCGGCCGGGGACAGGGTGCCGGGCGGCTGCAGGCCCGCCCGGTACTGCTCCGGCTCCAGGATCAGACCCGACGCGAAGGGGTACTCCATGATCGACTGCGGGTCCCAGACGCTGCCGTTGACCTCGGACGCATCGAGCTTGCGCAGGATGTTGGAGAACGTCTTGTCCCGGCTCCAGAAGTTCGGCGGCCCCGCCAGGTCGGCGTACACGGCCTCGTCGTCCCAGTGGATGCCGGCGTACGGGCTCTGGTGCTCGTGCAGCATGCCCAGCGCGTGGCCGATCTCGTGCAGGGCCGTGCCGCGCCGGCCGGGTGCGGTCAGGTCCCAGCCCAGGTTCATGGTGCGCTCGCCCCGCCCCACCGAGAGCGCGTCCCGGCCCACCGTCGACCAGGAGCCGTCGCCGTCCTGGAACCCGATGCGCAGCTCCGCCTCGTGGCGGTCGGCGACCTCGGCGAACGTCACGCCGAGGCCGAGCTCCTGCCATTCCCGGAAGCACTCCCGTACGACGTCCTGCTGCTCCTTCGCTCCGGCCCACGTCACTCGGCGCATCTGGCCGGTTCCGGGAACGGGGATCACCGAGGCGTCGGCGGCGGCGCCACCCCCGTTGCGGCCGCCGCCGACGTCCTCGCCCCCGTCGTCGAAGAAGTAGTAGTGCAGGACCGTGCCGTTGACCCACATCCGCCGCCCGCTCAGCAGCGCGCTCAGCCGCTCGGCGGTCAGCCCGGGCGCGAAGGCCGGGGCCGCCTGCGGCGGGAGCGAGCAGTAGCGGAAGGTCACGCGTACAGACTGCCGTCCGCCGTGGCCCGGCGCCTGAGTCGGGGGCTACTCAAGTCCCCCTGTATCAGGTGTGAGTATGCGCGCTCTGAACCATGTGACGACTTACGAACAGGGCGCCAAGACCGCCAAGACGCTGGAGCTGCCCTGGCCGTTCACCGGCCGGGAGAGCGAACTCGAGCTGATCCGCCGGTCCTTGAGTGCCGGACGGCACGGCATCGTGGTGACCGGACCGGTGGGCTGCGGCAAGACCCGGCTCGTCACCGAGGTGGTCCGCGGCGCCGACTGCGCCCGGGTGACCGGGACGCCCGAGGCTCGGGGGCTCGCCTTCGCCGCGTTCGCCCACCTGCTGCCCGAGGCGGTCTCGCCGCATCGGGCGGTGCAACTGCTCTCCGGGGTACGCCTGTTGGTCGTCGACGATGTGCATCTTCTCGACGAGGCCTCCGCCGCCCTCGTCCACCAGCTCGCCGTGCACGGACACACCCGCCTGGTCGTGGCCGCCGCCGACGACGGTCCGCTGCCCCGCGCGGTGTCCAGGCTGTGCACCGGCGAGCTTCTGCCGCGCCTGGCCCTTGAGCCGCTGCCCCGCGAGGAGACGGCCCGGCTGCTCGCCGCCGGGGGCGCTCTGGAGCCGTTCACCGCGAACCGGCTGCACCGGGTGTGTCAGGGTGATCTACGGCTCCTGCGCGATCTGTTGGGCGCTCTGCGCACGACCGGCGCGCTGACGTCGGTCCCTGACACGGACGAGTGGGCGTGGCGGGGACCGCTTCCGGTGACCGCGACCGTGCGGGAACGGACGGCCCCGGTCCTGGACCGACCCGACCCCGGCGAGCGGGCCACCCTGGAACGCCTCGCCTTCGCCGAACCCCTCCTGCCGCACCTGGACGACGAGTTCGAGCTGCCCGTCCTCGAACACCTGGAGTCCGACGGGCTGATCCGCATCGACGACGGCGGCGCCGTTCACCTCGCCCACCCCTTGCACGGCCCCGCACTCCGCGCCACGGCGGGCCGTCTGCGGGCCCGCCGCCTGACCCGTACGCCCGAGCAGTGCGCCCCGGCCCTGGCCGCCGAACAGCGGGATCTGACACGCGCGATCGAGGAGGCCGACGTACGGTCGGTGGCGACTCCGGTGGGGGAGTGGCTGGTGGAGGAGGGCGCATCCGTGCCGGTCGGGTACGCGGCAGTACGGGCGCGGTTCTCGCGACTGCGCGGGGAGCTGCGGGACGCGGCGGCGTGGGCGCGGGAGGGGTTGAGGGGGGAATCGGAGGATGCCGCCTGTCGCAGTGAACTCGTCCTGGCGACGGCCCAGTCGGGGGAGCCGCAAGGCGGCGGCTCGGCGGGGGAGGCGGCCGTCTGGGTGGCGGCCGCGCGTGGTGACATCGACGGCGCCGTACGGGCTGTCGTAGGGGACGGGGTGTACGCCCTCTACGACGCCGTACGCCTGGGCGCTCCCGAACGCGTCGCTCAACGTCTGCCCGGCGAAGGGGTGTTCGCCCGCCACGCCGACGCCCTCGCCCGCGGTGACGGAGCCGCCCTCGACCGGGCCGCCGAGGAACTGGAGCGGCGCGGCTTCCTACTCTTCGCGGCCGAGGCGCATGCCCAGGCCGTCCGCGCACACCGCGACCCCCGTGCCGCCCGTACGTCACGTGCCCGTGCGGTCGCCGCCGCCCGCCGCTGCCAGGGCGCCCGCACCCCGGCGCTGTCCGGGCCGGCGCTCGGCGAACTCACCGCCCGGCAGCGGCAGATCGTCACCCTGGCCGCGGCGGGACTGAGCAACCGGCAGATCGCGGAACGGCTGACGCTGTCGATCCGCACGGTGGGCAACCATCTCTACAGCGCGTACGTCCGGCTGGGCGCGAGCGACCGGGGCGCGCTGCCGTGGCTGCTGGAATACCCGGACGCGGCATCGGCCTAGCCGGCTACCGCGCCGCCCTTCCGCTGCTCATCGGTGCGCCGGTCCGTGGAGAGGAGCCATCGCCAGCGAGGGCGTTCCGTGACGAGGGTGGCGGCCACGAGGAGAGAGACGAGGACCGCAGCATAGGTGGGCCATGCCGACCATGCGGCGATCGTGGCCGCGGCGAGCTGGAGCAGCACCAGCAGGATCGTGACCGCACCCGGGACCGGGACGATCACCTGAGCCTTGTCTCCCGGAGTGGAGAAGACGGCCGGGAGGCCGATCAGCACCACGACCGACAGGACGGCGAGCAGCCATGAGTAGGCGGACAGGGCCCACGGGGTGGCCACCCAGGCCACGAGTTCCGTGGTGAAGCGCAGAGCGGATGAGATGCGGTCGTCCGGTCTTTCCATGTTCGTCCCCCCCACGAGCTGTGTCGGCCAACAGCGGGAGATCCTACGACGAGTCATGCAACGCCGGAGGCTCACCAGGGCGGTTGGCTCAGGCCGCCCCGAAGGCCGCGAAGGCCCAGCCCGTCGCCTGGTGCAGTGGGTCGCCCGGGAGGGCGTCGCGGGCGTCGCGGAGGGCTTCGGCCAGGGAGAGCCCGGCGTCCAGGCCCTTGTGCAGGGCGAGCATCAGGGGCACCACCGCGGCGTCGTTGACCGGGGCGCTGCTCGCCACCACCCCCGCCGTGCCCAGCGGCAGCAACGCGGTGACCAGGCCCAGGAGTTCGTCGGCACCCACGGAGGCCAGGCGGGCGGTGTCGCAGCTGGAGAGGATGATGCGATACGGGCTGCGGGTGAGGCGTTCGAAGTCGTGCACGATGAGCGGGCCGTCGGCCATCCGCAGCGACGAGAACAGCGGGCTGTCCGCGCGGAACGTACCGTGCGCCGCGATATGGGCCAGTGCCGCCCCGTCGAGCTCCTCCAGCACGCGCGGGACCTGTGCGTCGTCGTACGAGAGGACCGTCGCCGTACCGTAGCGGTCGGCCAGCTCCGGCACTTCGGCGCCGCCGGTGGCCAGGCCCGGCCCGCGGACGAGCACATGCCGTCCGCCCTGCGGAGGCTCGGTCTCACGGGCGCGCAGCCAACTGCCCGCCGACGGCGACACGCTGAGCACCCGGTCCCGCAGCGAGGGCAGCAGCGCCCAAGGCACCCGGTGCAGTGCGCCGGGCGGTACGACCACGATCGGGCCGGAGCCGAGGTACGGCACGGCGCCGCCGAGCAGCAGCCGCTCCAGACGTAGACCCGCCGCCTCCACCAGCGGCAGCCGGCCCTCCGCACCCGGGTGGGCGAGCCGCCGTAGCCCCGCCTGGACGTGCTCGGCCTCGGCCACGGCGTCGGCCAGCGCGCCGCCCTCGAACCGCCGTACCCGCCCCTGCCCGCACAGCAGCACGTGCACGCGGCCGTCGAGCACGGCGAGTTCGACCAGCCGGGAGTCCGCGCGGCCGTCGCCGAGTCGCGCGAGGAGCCGGGAGGTGTCGAGACGGCTTCCGCCGCCGGGCGCGTCGCCGCGCGTGTGATGGGTGCGGGAGCGGATCTCCCGTTCCAGGCGGCGCTGTTCACGCTCCAGCGCGGGCACCGGGTGGCCGTCCATCCGGGCGGCCTCCGCGCGGGCGGCGATCTCCCGGAACGCGGTCAGGGCGCCGAGCAGCACCGGGTCGGCGGGCGGCCGGGTGGGCGGAGCGGACAGCACCGTGGCCCGCCAGCGCTCGCTCCACTCCAGCAGCCGCCGGGGACCGCCCCGGGCGAGGGCGGCCTGCTGGGCGAGGGCCGCGAGTTCGGCGCCCTGTGCGGTGGCCCGGGCGCGCAACTCTGAGGCGCCGAGCGTCATCCGGTGGTCGTCGAGCACGTCCAGCCCGCGTCGGCACGCCTCCAGGACGCCCCGGACGGAACCCGCCGCCCGTGCCCGCAGCGCCTGCGCCGCCCAGCCCGTCATCCGGGCCGGCGGCGGCCCGCCGAGCCTGCTGCGCGCCGCCACGGCCAGATGCCGCTCGGCGTCCTCCGTCCAGCCCAGGTCGAGCGCGATCCGGCCCGCCAGCAGCGCGGCCTCCGGGGCGGCGGGCGCGCCGAACGACGCCAGCCGTTCGGCGACGGCGGCCGCGTCCGCGACCAGCCGTCCCGAGCTGCGGCCGGTCGCGCGCCGAGCCTCGATCAGGACCAGCCGGGCATGCGTCTCCCACCAGGTGCGCCGCTGCCCGGCGAACAGCCGTACGGCGACGGCGGCGCGGGCGATCGCGGTGTGCGGGTCACCGGCCGACCGGGCGGCCCGCGCGGCGGCGAGCAGCAGTTCGGCCTTGCGGGTGGACTGGCCGCCGATCCGGTCCAGCGCCGCGATCGCCGCGTCCGCCTCGGCCAGCGCCTCCGGGGCCAGCCCGGCCGCCATCAGCACCTCGCAGCGGCGGATGTAGAGCATGAAGGACGGCGTGCCGAGCTTGGCGTACCGCCCCTCGGCCTCGTCGAGCAGCCGCAGCGCGGCCGGGATGTCGCCCGACCGGAACGCCGCCAGCCCCCGGCTCTCCACCGCGTCCGCCTTGTCGTGCTCCTGGCCGGTGGTCTCCCACAGCCGCTCGGCCGCGGTGAAGTCGGCATCCGCCCGGTCCACCGCACCCAGCGCCAGATGCACGGTGGCTCGCAGGGTCAGCGCCCGCGCCGTCCAGATCACGTCCTCCGCCTGACGCAGGACGGGGATCGCCCGGCGCACGTCCTCCAGCGCTTCGGGGTGATGGCCCAGCACCCACCAGACATAGGCGCGCCGGTACAGCACCCGGGCCCGGGTGTGCCCGCCGCCGCGCGCGACACCCTGCTCGAAGGCCGTCAGCCCCTGTCGCGTGCGCCCCGCGTGCACCAGTGCGACCCCGAGCGTGCCGAGGACGTCCGCCTCCCGGTCGGCCGACCCGGCGCGAGCCGCATGTTCGCGGGCGCGTCGCAGATGGTCCAGGGCGCTGCGGATGTCGCCGAAGTCCCGCTGCCAGATGCCGATCACCTGGTGGGCGACGGAGGCGTGCAGCGGCGACGGATCGGCCCGCAGCACCGACTCCGCCCGGGCCAGGGCCTGTCGGGGGTCGGCGAACACCATCGGCAGCAGTTCGAGCACCGAGTCGCTTCCCGCTGTCACGCCTCGGATGGTACTGGCCACGGCAGGGGCGGCACACCGAGACGGACACCGGCGCGCACCACCGTCTCCCGCTCCACCGTCCGCGACCACCCTGTGGCCGACGGCGCCGTATGAGCCGTGCTGTATCAACCGACGCCTCCACGGCTCTGATTGACGACCACCGCCCCGGCCGGGAGGACACGCCATGGCACCTCAGCGATTCCACGAGCAGTTTGACCAGATCCAGCGCTCGATGCCGGACGTCCCGCTCGCCATGGGGCCCGACGACTCCGCCGAGTTCTTCTACGAGAAGGGCGTCGTCCTCGCCCGCGACGGCGAGGAGGCACAGGTCGTCGAGGACACGGTGCGCGCCCACTTCACCGAGACAGCCGGCCTGGTCGCCGACCATGTACGCAGGGCGGGCCCGGAGACCAACCGGACCGGCATCACCCGTATCCAGGTGGGCGATCCGGGCCACGGCGACCGCAGCGGCGACCGCGCCGTCGCCCACGCGCTGCGCGCGCTGCGGGCGGCGGAGGGGCGCCGGGGACACCGGCTGGTCAGCCGCAACCACGTGGTGTCGATCGCCGTCAACGCCTGCCCCGGCGACGAGCCCGTGCCCGTCCCGCTCACCCAGCCGCCCAATCCGGCCGCGGCCGACACGCCGTACGACCGGGACACCGCGGTCGGCGTCCTCGTCATCGACACCGGCCTCATGCACGACCACCGGTCCTACCCGCTGCTCGCCCACACGCGGGGCGACGCCCAGGTCCGGGAGACCGACGACCAGGGTGTCCTTCAGCAGTACGTCGGCCACGGCACGTTCATCGCGGGTCTGGTCGCCGCCGTCGCGCCCAACACCGATGTGACGGTGGGCAACTCGCTCAACGACGCGGGCGCCATCCTGGAGTCCGACTTCGGCGGCAAGCTCTTCGAGGCCGTCGACCGGCACGGCTGGCCCGACATCATCAGCCTCTCCGCGGGCACCTCCAACGGCCGCACCGACGGTCTGCTCGGCATCGACGCCTTCATGCGCGAACTACGCGGCCAGCACACCCTGTTGGTCGCCGCAGCCGGCAACAACGCCAGCGCCACACCGTTCTGGCCCGCCGCGTACGCCGCGCTCCCCGGCTACGAGGACGCCGTGCTGTCGGTCGGTGCCCTGCGCGGGGACGGCGAGTTCGGCGCCTGCTTCAGCAACCACGGCCCCTGGGTGCGGGTGTACGCGCCCGGCGAGCGTCTCACCAGCGCCCTCACCGGCTTCGACGCGCCGGTGCCGTACGTGTACCAGCACTCGACGTACGACGCCTGCCGGTACGGCTTCACCTACGCCTGCACGTGCCAGTCGCCGCGTCACACCGGCGTGTTGAGCGAGACGCGGGAGAGTTCGTCGGGCAAGCCGGACCAGGTGATGTTCGAGGGGTTCGCGCAGTGGAGCGGCACCTCGTTCGCCACCCCGGTCGCCGCCGGCCTCGTCGCCGCCCACATGACGGCGCACCAAGAGCGCGACCCGCGCGCGGCACGCGGCCAACTGCTCACCAGCGGCGTCGAATACGCCGAAGTGCGCGGGGCGCATGTACCGGCGCTCCGCCCACCCACCTGGCGCCCGGTCCCGGTCGTGCGACTGGCTCCTCCGGCATGAGAGCCGGAATTGCCCCCTCCACCGCGTACGATGGCATGCCGTACTCGAGGGGTGGGGCCGTGGACCGAGTTGAGGTCGGCGCGTCGGTCCGGGCCGCCGTCGACGGCGACGCCGCGGCCTGGAAGGCGCTCGTGGACGGACTGAGTCCGCTGGTGTGGTCCGTCGTGCGCGCGTACCGGCTGTCCGACGCCGACGGGCACGAGGTGTACCAGACCGTGTGGTTCCGCTTCGCCCAGCACCTCGGCCGTATCCGCGAACCGGACAAGGCGGCTTCCTGGCTGGCCAGTACGGCCCGCCACGAGTGCCTCAAGGTCATCAGGGGGCTGGCACGGATGATGCCGACCGACGATCCGTACGTCCTCGACCGGATCAGCGAGGACCGTACGCCGGAGCAGTCGGTGATCGACTCCGAGGAGGCCGCCGCCGAGGCGGAGCGCGTCCGGCGCCTGTGGCAGGAGTTCGAGGAACTCGGCGAGCGGTGCCGGCAGTTGCTGCGCGTCCTGATGGCCACGCCACCGCCCGCCTACGCCGAGGTGTCCGCGGCGCTGGGCATCGCGGTGGGCAGCATCGGACCGCTGCGCCAGCGCTGCCTGCGCCGGCTGCGGGCCCGGCTCGACGCACGGGGGGCGGTGTGAACGGCATGGACGACGCAAGCGGTACGGGCGACATGGACGGCGTGGGCGCGTTGTCCGGCGAAGGGGCCTTCGACGAGGGTGAGTTCGACGACGGACTACTGGAGGAGGAGCTCCGTCAGGCGGCCGCCATCCTGGACCCCCTTCCCACGGCGCTGCATCAACTGGCCGTCGACGCCTATGTGTTGCACGACATGGACGCCCGGATCGCCGAGCTGGAATTCGACTCCCTCGTCGAGGCTCTCCCGGTCAGGGGAACGACGGACGTCCCCCGGATGCTGACCTTCCGCGCGGGCGAACTGACCGTCGACGTCGAGGTCACCGGCGACGGCCTGATGGGGCAGGTGCTGCCGCCGAGCCCGGCCCGCATCGAACTGCTCGGCGGGCCGCAGGCGGTGACCCCCGTCCCGGTGGACGACCTGGGCCGCTTCACCAGCGACACACCGGCCGCCGGCCCGTTCGCACTGCGGCTGCGGACCGGCGGGGAAGTGATCGTCACGGAGTGGCTGCGGGCCTGAGCGCGCGGCCCGTCACCAGGTCACCGCCAGGGTCTGCGGCCCCCCGGATCATGGTCTTGCGCGCCAGGTCACCTCTCGCCGTCGACGAGGGCCGCGAGGGCGGACGCGAGCCGGGACAGTCCCGGCCCCGCCGGCCCGCCCGGCTCGGCCATGTACAGGTCCCGGCGGATCTCCACCATGAGCGCGGCGACCCGTGGCTCGGTCCCGTGGAACTCCAGGGGTACGTACGCCCCGCCGAAGGGGCTGTCGAGCCCCGTCTCACCGCACCCGGCGAACGACACGCGGGCCAGCTCCGTCAGCTCGGGCGGCGTGTGGAAGGCGTCCGTGCCCAGGCAGATCGGCGGTCGCGGGCCGTCGCCGTGCAGCTCGTAGGGAAGCGGCTCGGTCGGGTAGGAGTGGACGTCGATGACGACGGCCCGCCCGGTGGCGGCGAGCCGCTCGCGCACCGCCTCCGTCATCGCCCTTGCGTACGGCCGGAAGTAGCGGTCGAGCAGCGGCTCGGGGTCGGTGTCATCGGGCCGTAGCGCCGCCCGGTGCGTGGTCCGGGTGTAGACGGCGCCCATCCCGACGGCCCGCATCTCCTCCCGCTCGTCCGGGAACCGCTCCGGATCGACGACCAGCCGCGACAGGCGGTTGACGAACCGCCACGGGGTGAGCCCGGCCAGCCGGCCCGCGCGCCGGGCCATCTCCTCCGTGTGCGCGTCGGTGATGTGGTCCAACTCCCGCGTCAGCGCGGCGTCGTCCAGCACGATGCCCTCGCGCACGTCGGACGGTATCTCCCGTGCGGAGTGCGGCACGTGCAGGATCACGGGGGAGTCGTCGGCGCCGGGCAGGAGCTCGAAGGACGGTACGGCGACGGTCATGCGGCTGCTCCCGGGGCGTCGTCGGCGGTGTGGTGCGGGCCCAAGGTGTCACACCGACATGCCTCCGCCCCGGCCGGGCAGTGCCGGACGGGGCGGAGGGACGGGCGGGGCGGCCGGAGGCCGCTCGCGTCAGCTGAGGGACGCGAGCGTCTCGTTCCAGGTGGCCGACGGGCGCATCACCGCGTCCGCCTTGGCCTTCTCCGGCTGGTAGTAGCCGCCGATCTCGGCCGGGTTGCCCTGGACCGCGATCAGCTCGTCGACGATCGTCTGCTCGGCCGTGGCGAGCGCCTCGGCGAACGGGGCGAAGGCCTTCGCCAGCTCGGCGTCGTCGGTCTGCTTGGCCAGCTCCTGCGCCCAGTACATGGACAGGTAGAAGTGGCTGCCGCGGTTGTCGATGCCGCCCACGCGACGGGTCGGCGACTTGTTCTCGTTGAGGAAGGTCGCCGTGGCACGGTCCAGGGCGTCGGCGAGCACCTGGGCGCGGGCGTTGCCGGTGGTCTTCGCGTACTGCTCCAGGGACGGTACCAGCGCGAAGAACTCACCCAGGGAGTCCCACCGCAGGTAGTTCTCCTTGACGAGCTGCTGGACGTGCTTCGGGGCGGAACCGCCGGCGCCCGTCTCGAACAGGCCGCCGCCCGCCATCAGCGGGACGATCGACAGCATCTTGGCGCTGGTTCCCAGCTCCAGGATCGGGAACAGGTCGGTGTTGTAGTCGCGCAGCACGTTGCCGGTGACGGAGATGGTGTTCTCGCCGCGGCGGATGCGCTCGACGGACAGCTTGGCCGCCTCGACCGGGGGCAGGATGCGGATGTCCAGGCCCTCGGTGTCGTGCTCCGGCAGGTACTGCCGGATCTTGGCGATCAGCTGCGCGTCGTGGGCGCGGGTCTCGTCCAGCCAGAACACGGCCGGGTCGCCGGTGGCGCGGGCGCGCGTGACGGCCAGCTTGACCCAGTCCTTGATCGGGGCGTCCTTGGTCTGGCAGGCGCGGAAGATGTCGCCGGCCTCGACGGGCTGCTCGATCAGGACGTTGCCGGTCTGGTCGACCAGGCGGACCGTGCCGGCGGTCGGCACCTCGAAGGTCTTGTCGTGGCTGCCGTACTCCTCGGCCTTCTGCGCCATGAGGCCGACGTTCGGGACGGTGCCCATGGTCGACGGGTCGTAGGCGCCGTTGGCGCGGCAGTCGTCGATGACGGCCTGGTAGACACCGGCGTACGAGGAGTCGGGGATGACCGCGAGGGTGTCGTGCTCCTCGCCGTCCGCGCCCCACATGTGGCCGGAGGTGCGGATCATGGCCGGCATCGAGGCGTCGACGATGACGTCGGACGGCACATGCAGGTTGGTGATGCCCTTGTCGGAGTCGACCATGGCGAGGGCCGGGCCCTCGGCCAGCTCGGCCTCGAAGGACGCCTTGATCGCGTCGCCCTCGGGCAGGGACTCCAGGCCCTTGAGGATCCCGCCGAGGCCGTCGTTCGCGGACAGGCCGGCGGCGGCCAGCGTCTCGCCGTACTGCTCGAACGTCTTCGGGAAGAAGGTGCGCACCACGTGACCGAAGATGATCGGGTCGGAGACCTTCATCATCGTGGCCTTCAGGTGCACGGAGAACAGGACGCCCTCCTGCTTGGCGCGGGCGATCTGCGCGGCCAGGAAGTCCCGCAGGGCGGCCACGTGCATCACCGAGGCGTCGACGACCTCGCCCTCGAGGACGGGCACGGACTCGCGCAGCACGGTGGTGGTGCCGTCCTCACCGACCAGCTCGATCTTCAGCGCGCCGGGCTCGGTGATCGTCACGGACTTCTCGGTGGAGCGGAAGTCGCTCTGCCCCATGGTCGCCACGTTGGTCTTGGACTCGGGGGTCCAGGCGCCCATGCGGTGGGGGTGGTTCTTGGCGTAGTTCTTGACCGAGGCGGGGGCGCGGCGGTCCGAGTTGCCCTCACGCAGGACCGGGTTCACGGCGGAACCCTTGATCTTGTCGTAGCGGGCGCGGATCTCGCGCTCCTCATCGGTCTTCGGGTCGTCCGGGTAGGCCGGCAGCGCGTAGCCCTTGGCCTGCAGCTCGGCGACGGCGGCCTTCAGCTGCGGGATCGACGCCGAGATGTTCGGCAGCTTGATGATGTTGGCCTCGGGCGTCTTGGCCAGCTCGCCCAGCTCGGAGAGGGCGTCCGCGATGCGCTGGTCCTCCCGCAGGTACTCGGGGAAGACCGCGATGATGCGCCCGGCCAGCGAGATGTCCCGGGTCTCCACGGCGACACCGGCCTGCGAGGCGTAGGCCTGGACCACCGGCAGGAACGAATGCGTCGCCAGGGCCGGGGCCTCGTCTGTGTAGGTGTAGATGATGGTCGAGTCAGTCACCGGGTGCTCCGCTCTCCACGTCTGCAACATTGCTCGACATCAAGATATCTCGTGAGCGACCCGTACTCGACAGGGGTCCGCGACGAGCGAAAGACGCGCACGTCGCAGACGTCGCGGACCCCCCGGCGGTCAGTCGAGCCGCGCGGAGTCCACCTCGCCCGGCTTGGGCTCGGCGCCGCGCTGCTGCGGGATCACCACGGAGCCCTGCTGGAGTGCCACCGTCCGGGTGGGCGACGGAATGCGGATGCCCTCCTCGCGGTAGCGCCGGTGCAGCCGCTTGATGAACTCGTGCTTGATCCGGAACTGGTCGCTGAACTCGCCGACGCCCAGGATGATCGTGAAGTCGATGCGTGAGTCGCCGAAGGTGTGGAAGCGGATCGCGGGCTGGTGCTCCGGAACCGCGCCCGTGACCTTGGTCATGACCTCGTTGATGACCTCGGCGGTCACCCGCTCCACGTGGTCGAGGTCACTGTCGTAGCCCACCCCGGCCTGCACAAGGATGGTCAGCTTCTGCTCGGGCCGGGTGAAGTTCGTCATGTTCGTCCTGGCGAGCTCCCCGTTGGGGATGACCACCAGGTTGTTGGAGAGCTGGCGCACGGTCGTCTGGCGCCAGTTGATGTCCACGACATAGCCCTCCTCACCGCTGCTCAGCCGGATGTAGTCACCGGGCTGGACGGTCTTGGAGGCGAGGATGTGGATGCCCGCGAAGAGGTTGGCGAGGGTGTCCTGCAGGGCGAGGGCGACGGCCAGACCGCCGACGCCCAGGGCGGTCAGCAGGGGCGCTATGGAGATGCCCAGGGTCTGCAGCACCACCAGGAAGCCGATGGCCAGGACCAGGATCCGGGTGATGTTGACGAAGATGGTGGCCGAGCCGGCGACCCCGGAGCGGGACTGCGTGACCGTCCGGACCAGCCCGGCGACCAGCCGGGCCGCCGCGATCGTCACCACGAAGATGAGCCACACGGTCAGTACCTGGTTGACGTGGTGCTGGATCGTCCGCGTCAGCGGCAGCAGTACGGCCGCGGCCTCCACGCCGCCCGCGATCGCCGCCCACGGCACCACCGAGCGCAGGGCGTCCACGACCACGTCGTCGCCGCTCCAGCGGGTGCGCTTGGCGTGCTTGGCCAGCCAGCGCAGCAGCCCACGCGACAGGAACGCCGCCACCAGGCCGGCGGCCAGCGCGATGCCGGCGAGCACGAAGTCGTCCAGGGTGACGGCGCGGTTCACCGGTCACCTCCGCCGGGACGTGCTGCGGCGCCCGGGGCCGCCGACGGACGGATGTGAAGTTGCGTCACGTTGTCACCTGCTCGTTCTCACGGATGTGCGAACGCGCCGGTCGATACGGAGATCCGGTGACCGACGCGATCGCTCATCCTGCCGTATCCGGTACGGCAGTTCGTAACGGGACCGGCGAGGCGGGCAGGTGAAGGGCAGGTCAGACGATGTCCTCCGCGAGGCGGGCCTGGTCGCGGTCGCTGCCGTAGGCGGCCGTGGTGGGCGTTCCGTAGGAACGGCGGGCGACATACCACCACACACTGGCCAGGACCAGGACGACGACGAGGGCCACCGCGGCGTAGTTCATCGTGTCGACGGTGACCGGCGACGACTGCGGCAGGCAGAACAGCACCGTGACGAGTGCCACCCACACCACCGCGATCCAGCCGACCGGCCTGCTCCACCGGCCCAGGTTCCACGGGCCCGGCTGGAACCGGTCACCGGCGCGCAGGCGCAGCAGCACCGGGATGGCGTACGCGGGCGTGATGCCGATGACGTTGATGGCGGTGACCGCGCCGTACGCCGTCGCCGAGTACAGCGACGGCAGCGCGAGCACGCCCGCGACGACCACCGACAGCCACACCGCGGCGACCGGCGTCTGGGTACGGCTGCTGACCCGGCGCCACAGAGCCGAGCCGGGCAGGGCGTTGTCCCGGCTGAACGCGAACACCATGCGGCTGGCCGCGGCGACCTCGGCGTTCCCGCAGAACAGCTGGGCGACGATCACCACGAGGAGCAGGGCGACGGCGCCGCCGTGGCCGAGGCCGTCGAGCAGGATCTGCGCGGGCGGCACCCCGGTGGCGCTGGTGCGCGTGCCGTCGTAGTCCTGGATGGCGAAGGTCAGGCCGGCCAGCAGCACGAAGCCCGCGATCCACGAGACCCAGATGGAGCGCACGATGCCGCGGGCCGCCGAGACGGACGCCTGGGAGGTCTCCTCGGACAGGTGGGCGGAGGCGTCGTAGCCGGAGAACGTGTACTGGGCGAGCAGCAGGCCGATCGCCGCCACGTACAACGGGCTGTGCCAGCCGGTGTCGTTGACGAACTTCGTGAACACGAAGGACGCGGACTGGTGGTGGTCGGGAACGAACGCCAGCGCGCCGACGATGAGCGCGACACCGGCCAGGTGCCACCACACGGAGACCGAGTTGAGCAGGCTGACCAGCCGGACGCCGAACAGGTTCAGTACGGCGTGCAGCAGCAGGATGCCCACGAAGATCAGCATGGTCTTGCCGGGCGTCGGGTGGAAGCCCCACTGGATGCTGGCGAACGCGCCGGAGAACAGGGCGGCGCCGTAGTCGATGCCGGCGATCGCGCCGAGCAGGCCCAGCAGGTTCAGCCAGCCCGTGTACCAGCCCCAGCGACGGCCGCCGAGCCGGTCCGCCATGTAGTACAGGGCACCGGACGTCGGATAGGCACTGGTGACCTCGGCGAGCGCCATCCCCACGCACAGTACGAACAGGCCGACGCCCGCCCAGCCCCACAGCATCACGGCGGGACCGCCGGCGCCCATGCCGAAGCCGTACAGGGTCATGCAGCCGGACAGGATCGAGATCACCGAGAAGCTGATCGCGAAGTTGCCGAAGCCGCCCATGCGGCGCGCGAGCACCGGACGGTAGCCGAGCTCGCGCAGCCGCTGCTCCTCGTCGTGCTGCGGTACGCCTGGGGAATCGGCCTCTATGGATGGTTCAGAGGTGGGGGACATGCTCGGGCCTCCGGGTGGTCGGTGGAACGGGGTGGATCAGTCGGGAGCGTGCGCGGCGGCACGGCAGCGGGCACGGGCCCGGCGGAAGACCTCCAGGGCCAGGGCCCGGTCGTCCGGATCCGCCGCGCGGCAGGCCCACGGCAAGGGGGTGTAATAGGGGCCGATCGCGGCGAACACCCGTGCCGCGTCCCGGAATTGCTGGGCACCCCACAGCGCGTGGGCCAGATGGTTGAGGTCGAGCGGGGACCGCTCGGCCTCGCTCGCCTGCTCGAACCAGTCCTCCAGCACGCGGTGCGCCTCGCGCGTGGCGTCCTGGGCCACCCAGTGCAGGTCCAGCGCGGCGCCGTGTCCGCCGGCGCGGCGATAGCGCTCGACCCGCACATACAGCGGCAGCACGTGCAGGGCGGAGCCGGGCGGCGCCGAGGCGGCCGCCCACTGGGCGTAACCGGCCGCCTCCGCCAGCCGGCCGGAGCTGCCGCGGGAGCAGAGGAACTGCAGCATCCGGTGGTAGGCCTCGCGGTTGTGCGGGTCTCGCCGGTCGGCCTCGGCGAGCAGCCCCCACGGGCCCATCGGCAGCATCGGTGCCGGCGGCGCCGCGCGGTGCTCCTCCCAGCGGAGCTCCTCGTCGAGCGAGGCCAACGCCAGCAGGCACACCCACGGCACCGCGTCCTCGGGCGTCATCAGGCTCGCGATGTGGCTCGCGTCCCAGGCCTCGATCCACAACTGGTGTGTCCGCAGGTGCCGCTCACGCCGCGCCCGCAGCGCGCGCTCCACCGCGACCCGGGCGTGCATCACCGCGGCCGCGGCATTCTCCGGCTCCTCCGCCCGCCAGGCGCGCACCACGTCGGTGCCGGCCGCCGCGGCCGCCAGGACCTGGGTGCGCCGCGTCCACTGCCACCCGGCCGTGGTCCCGGCGAGCAGGTCCCGCATCGCCATCCAGCGCCCGGTGCGCAGATCCTGCAGAGCGGCACGCAAAGCCGAGTCGTGGCCGGCGGGATCGTACGCGGGCCGTGCTCCGTCTCTGGCCATCAGCCGTCCGTTCCGGGCCCCGGCCGGGGCGGGACGGCAGGGTGCAGATACAACAGCCCTCCTCAGGGCAATAGTGGGGGAGCACGTTCCGGTCGGCGGCCACTATAGGTGCGGAGATCACTCGGGGCCGCTTGTTTGCGGACCTTCCCCAACTTCCTTTCAAAACCAGCGATGTGACGGCAAGTCGGTGCAGCTTGACGCGGTGCGGCGGTCGACGGCACTCTGTCGCGCGGTGATCGGGATCCACGTGATCGAAATCGGCGGTGGACGACAGGGGGAGGCGTCGGCATGACGGGTGCGGTGCTCGCCGTGGACCAAGGGACGTCCGGTACCAAGGCGCTGGTCATCTGCCCTGAACGCGGCGTCCTCGGCACCGGGTTCGCGCTCGTGCGCCCCCGCCATCTGCCCGGCGGCCTCGTCGAGGTCGACCCCCCCGAGCTGTACGACTCGGTGCTCGACGCCGGGCGCCGTGCGCTGGCCGAGGCGGGCGAGCCCGTCGTGGCGATGGGACTCGCCAACCAGGGGGAGACGGTGCTCGCCTGGGACCCCGAGACGGGCCGCCCGCTGACCGACGCACTGGTGTGGCAGGACCGGCGCGCCGAGAGCGTCTGCGCCGAGCTCGATGAACATGCCGAAGAGCTGCGGCAGTTGACCGGACTTCCGCTCGACCCCTACTTCGCCGCGCCCAAGATGGCCTGGATCCGCGCCCACCTCACCCGCGAGGGCGTGGTCACCACCTCCGACGCCTGGCTGGTCCACCGGCTCACCGGCGCGTATGTCACCGACGCCGCCACCGCCGGCCGTACCCAGCTGCTCGACCTGGACAGCGCCACCTGGTCGCCCCGGGCGCTCGAGCTGTACGGCCTGTCCGCGGAACGGCTCCCCGATGTCGTCGACACCGCGGCCCCCGTCGGCACGACCACCGCCTTCGGCCCCGAGATCCCGCTCACCGGCCTGGTCGTCGACCAGCAGGCCGCCCTGCTCGCCCACCGGATCACCGGGCCCGGCGGTGTCAAGTGCACCTACGGCACCGGCGCGTTCCTGCTCGCGCACACCGGCGACACGCCCCGGCGCGGCACGTCCGGGCTCGCCGCCTGTGTCGCCTGGCGCCACGCCGGGCGGACCAGCTACTGCCTCGACGGACAGGTGTACACCGCCGCCTCCGCGGTGCGCTGGCTCACCGACCTCGGCGTCATCACCTCCGCCGCCGACCTCGACCCCGTCGGCGGGGCCGTGCCCGACGCCGGCGGCGTCACCTTCGTCCCGGCGCTGGCCGGGCTCGCCGCTCCCTGGTGGCGCGGTGACCTGCGCGGCTCGCTGACCGGACTGGGCCTCGACACCGGCCCCGGGCACCTGGTGCGGGCCCTGTGCGAGGGGCTGGCCGCCCAGGTCGTCGCGCTCGCCGAGGCCGCCGCGTCCGACCTCGGTACCCCGCCGGCCGCGTTGCGCGTGGACGGCGGTCTGACCCGCTCGACCCTGCTCATGCAGACGCAGGCCGACCTGCTGCAACGCCCCGTCGAGGTGTCCGCGCTGCCCGAGGCGACCGCGCTCGGCGCCGGCGCCCTGGCCCGGCTCGGCGCCGACCCCGGCCTGAGCGTCGAGGACGCCCTGCCGGACGGGAAGCCGGCCGCCGTGTACGAGCCGCGCATCGGCGCCGACGAGGCCGCCGAACGCCTCGGCACCTTCCGCACCGCCGTCACCGCCCTGCTGGCCTCATGACGGTCAACGGGCAAGGAGGACCCGCCACCGAGCAAGCGGTGACAGTCACCGCGCAGGGGGCGCTGCCCGCGACGCCGTACGACGTGACGGTGGTCGGCGCGGGCGTCGTCGGCTGTGCGATCGCCCGCGCACTCGCCCGCCACCCGGATCTGCGTGTCGCCCTCGTCGAGGCCCAGGACGACATCGGCCAGGGCACCTCCAAGGCCAACACCGCCATCCTGCACACCGGTTTCGACGCGACGCCCGGCTCCCTGGAGGCCCGGCTGGTCCGCGACGGCTCCCGCCTCCTGGCCGCGTACGCCGCCGAGGCCGGCATCCCCGTCGAACCGGTCGGCGCGCTGCTCGTCGCCTGGGACGAGGAGCAGCTCGCGGCGCTCCCTCGCCTCGCCGAGAAGGCCGAGCGCAACGAGTACCGTGAGGCACAACTCCTCGGCGCCGCCGAGCTGTACGCGCGCGAGCCCCACCTCGGCCCCGGCGCGCTGGGCGCCCTGCTCGTGCCCGGTGAGAGCATCGTCTGTCCGTGGACCACGCCGCTGGCGTACGCCACCCAGGCCGTGCGCCACGGCGTCCACCTGCACCTCAACTGCCGTATCGAGCGGGCGAGTCGGCAGGACGACCACCACCTGCTCGGCACGACCCGGGGCACCCTGCGCACCCGCTATCTGGTCAACGCGGCCGGACTGCACGCCGACACCCTGGACCGGGAGCTCGGCCACCGCGACTTCACCGTCACCCCGCGCCGCGGCCAGCTCCTCGTCTTCGACAAGTTCGCCCGGCCGCTGGTCCGCCACATCCTGCTGCCCGTCCCCACCGCCCTCGGCAAGGGCGTCCTGGTCGCCCCCACCGTGTACGGCAACGTCCTGCTCGGCCCCACCGCCGAGGACCTCGACGACAAGCGGGCCACCGACTCCACCGCCGACGGCCTGGCCCTGCTGCGCGAGAAGGGTCGCCGCATCCTGCCCGAACTGCTCGACGAGGAGGTCACCGCCGTCTACGCCGGGCTGCGCGCGGCCACCGAGCACGACGACTACCGCATCCTCGCCCGTCCTGGGCAGGCGTACGTCACCGTCGGCGGCATCCGCTCCACCGGCCTGACGGCCTCCCTCGCCATCGCGGCCCACGTCACCGGCCTGCTGGCCGACGCCGGCCTCGCCCTCGGACCGGAGCGGGAGCTGCAGCCGGTGCGGATGCCCACCCTCGGCGAGGCCTTCCCGCGGCCGTACCAGCGGGCCGAACTCATCGCGGCCGACCCGGAGTACGGCACGCTCGTCTGCCACTGCGAGCGGGTCTCGCGCGGGGAGATCCGCGACGCGCTGGCCGCCCCGATCCCCGCGCGCGGCCTCGACGGACTGCGCCGCCGCACCCGCGCCCGTGCGGGCCGCTGCCAGGGCTTCTACTGCGGGGCCGCGGTGCGGGAGCTGTTCGAGGAGGGGCAGAGGTGACCGGTGCGGCAGAAGGCGCCGAGCAGAACGGCGTACGCCACGTCGACGTCCTGGTCGTCGGGGCAGGTCCCGCGGGCCTCGCGGCCGCCGCCCGTCTGGTCGCTGCCGGCGCGGGCCGCGTCGAGGTGCTGGACCGGGAGCGGCAGGCGGGAGGAGTGCCCCGGCACTGCGCGCACGGCGGCTTCGGCACCTGGCTGCACCCGCTGACCGGGCCCGCCTACGCGCGCCGGCTCACCCGGGCCGCGGTGGGCGCCGGGGCGGAGGTACGGACCGGGGTGAGCGCCCTCGACTGGACGGGCCCGCTGACCCTGGCCACGGTCGGCCCCGGTGGGCCGGAGACGATCGAGGCCCGGGCCGTGGTGCTGGCCACCGGCGCCCGGGAACGCCCCCGCACGGCCCGGCTGGTACCGGGCAGCCGTCCCGCCGGGGTGTACACAACAGGCGAGCTTCAGCAGGCAGTTCACCTGTACGGGCAGCCCATCGGCACCCGGGCGGTGGTGATCGGCGCCGAGGGCGTCTCCTTCGCCGCCGCCGACACCGTCCGTGCGGCGGGGGCGGACGTCGTCGCCCTGGTCACGGACCTGCCCCGCGCCCAGGCCGACCGGACACGCGTCCTCAACTCCCGCCTGTGCCACGGCATCCCGCTGCTGACCGACAGCACCGTTACCGAACTCCTCGGCCACGGACGGCTGTCCGGCGTCCGCGTACGCCACCGCGACGGCCGTACGACCGTCCTGCCCTGCGACACCGCCGTGTTCACCGGCGACTTCGTGCCCGACCACGAGCTGGCCCGCCGCGGCGGCCTCGACCTCGACCCGGGCACGCGCGGCCCCGCCGTCGACGGACTGCTGCGCACGTCGCGTCCGGGCGTGTTCGCCGCCGGCAACGTGCTCCACCCCGCGGAGAGCGCCGCCACGGCCGCCCGCGACGGCGCCCACGCGGCCGATGCCGTACGGGACTGGCTCGCGGGAGCCGACCGGCCGGCCGGCGTCCCGCTCACCGTGGCGCCGCCGTTGCGCTGGATCGCCCCGAACCGCGTGACCCCGGGCGACGACCTGCCGTATGTGCTGCGCACGGCGGTTCCACTGCACCGTCCGGTGCTGCGGGTCACTCAGGACGGCCGCCTGCTGCACCGCGAACTGCCTCGCGTCCGTGCGGTGTTGCCGAACCGCCCGCTGCCCCTGACGGCACGCTGGACGCACCGCGTGGACCCGGGCGGCGGCCCGGTGCAGGTCACGGTCGCCTGAGGGCCGCCGTCGAAGCGCGACCGGCCGCTCAGCGATTCCGCAGGATCATGTCCAGGTCGATCGCGTCGGCCATCACCTTGTAGCCCTGGTCGCCCGGGTGCAGATGGTCGCCCGAGTCGTAGGCCGGGAGCATGTACGACGGGTTGGCGGGGTCGCGCACCGCCTTGTCGAAGTCGATGACGCCGTCGAAGGCGCCGCTGGTGCGGATCCAGTGGTTGACCGCCAGGCGCTGCTGCTCGCCGTAGGCACTGCCGTAGTCGCCGCCGAACTGGCCGTTGGACCCCATGAAGGGCACCAGGGTGCCGCCGTAGATCTTCAGCCCGCGGGCGTGGGCCCGCCGGATGACCTCCTGATAGCCGGGGATCAGGGACGACGCGCTGGCACTCGCCGCGCCGATGTCGTTGATCCCCTCCAGCATGATCACCGTCTTGGCGCCGCTCTGGTCGAGCACGTCGCGGTCCAGGCGGTGCAGGGCGCTGATCCCGAAGTACACCGGGACGCGGTCGACCAGCACCTCGTTGCCGCTGATGGCGGCGTTGGCCACGGCGGGGACGGGGCCGCTCTCCTTCGCCAGGCGGCGGACCAGGTAGTTCGGCCAGCGGCGGTCGGCGTTCAGGGTGGAGAGGTAGCCGTCGGTGATGGAGTCGCCGAGGGTGACGAGAGTGCCGTCGGCGTCGTGGTTGCGTGCCACGTCGACGCCGTCGACCAGCATCATGCAGGTGATGGGCGTCGGGTAGCCGGAGCCGCCGCCGCTGTCGGCGTGGTCCCCGGCGCTGGAGATGAAGCTGTTCTGCATGCCGAGGTTGTGGTTGGTGACGGGCCCGGGGGAGTCCGGCACGTACACGCTCACCGACAGGTGCGCGAGGTCCTGGACGCTCAGGTTCACCGGGTCGCTGAACAGCTCCGCCCCGGCCGGCACGTCGACCGACTTCCGGCCCGAGAAGGTGAGTTGGCGCAGGGTGCCGGGCCGGAGGGAGGCGCCGGTGTCCTGGAGGGCCACGGTGGCGTGACCGACGTGCAGGTCGCTCGTCCCGAACGAGTTGCTCAGCCGGACGCGGATGCGCTCTCCGGCCGCCCCGGTGGTGACGACGTTGCGGAACGTCCGGTCGGACAGATCCTCGGAGCTGGGGCACGTGGGGGTCGAGGTGATGCCCTGCACCGTGCTGCCGGCCCACGCCGTCGCCCACGGGCCGACGGCGGCCCCGGACGTGGCCGACGAGGGGATGGCCGCGGCGAGCGAGGCGCTCGCCGCGAGGGCGGTGGAGAGGGCGACGACGGCGGTGCGAAGTCTCGGCCTGGCCATGGAAGTCTCCTGATCCGATGCTGGCGTCGGTGCTTGCGGTCGCGCATGTGCAGCCGGGCGGGAGGGGAACCGTGGTGCTGCCGGGTGACGTGTCATCACCTGGCCATTGCCGGGTCGAGTCTGGGATCACCCTCGGCCGCGGTCAATCCCCTGGGCATGTACCTGTCGAGGATTGCCGGAACTTCGCCGGCCCCCTCGGCGCCGTCCAGGCCGGGCTCACAGCTCCGTGAAGGACCCGTGCCGCCCCGCGCCCCCGGCGAACCGGGCGGCCCCCTCCATGCCTTCCGCCAGCACGCCTATGCCGTACCGGAGTTCTCCCCGCATCGCCGAGGCCTCGTCCTGTCCCTCCTGGTCCAAGGCCGACGCCCGGTCGCCGCGCAGGCAGGCCTGCGGGAACCGGGCGAGGGACGCCGCCAGTTCCTCCGCCTCGGCGCGGGCCCGGCCGGTCGGGACGACGCGGTTCGCGAGGCCCATCTCGTGTGCCTCGCGGGCGGGTACGGACCGGCCGGTGAGGATCATGTCCATCGCCCGGCTGGTGCCGATCAGCCGGGGGAGCCGTACCGTGCCGCCGTCGATCAGCGGGACGCCCCAGCGGCGGCAGTACACGCCGAAGACCGCGTCCTCCTCCGCGACCCGCAGGTCGCACCACAGGGCGAGCTCCAGGCCGCCCGCGACGGCGTGCCCGGCGACCGCGGCGATCACCGGCTTGGACAGGCGCATCCGGGTGGGCCCCATCGGGCCGTCGCCGTCCTCGGCCACCCGGTTGCCGCGCTCCGTGCCCACCGCCTTCAGGTCGGCGCCCGCGCAGAACGTGCCGCCCTCACCCCACAGCACGGCAACCCGCGCCTCGTCGTCGGCCTCGAACGAGCGGAACGCGGCGGCGAGTTCGGCCGCCGTCTCGCCGTCCACCGCATTGCGCACCTCGGGACGGGAGAGGATCACCGTGGTGACGTGTCCCGTGTGTTCCAGCCGGACCGGCATGGGCGGAGCTCCTTCCTTCACGTGGGTCAGGAAGGTCACTGTGTCATCCGGATCTTGGTGTGTCCTGGGGTGGTCCGTCAGATGACCTCTCGCCGCACCAGCGCGCCGAGCGTCAGCGCCCCCGGCAGCAGCGGCACCCAGACGGTGATGATCCGGTAGGCGAGGACCACCGCGGTGGCGACCGCCGCCGGGCCGCCCGCCGCCATCAGCGCCACCACCAGCGCGGCCTCGACGGAACCGAGACCGCCCGGCGTGGGCACCAGCGCCACCGCGGCCGTCGCCGCCAGGTAGGCCAGCGCGATGTGCAGCGGCGGCACCGGCAGTTCCAGCGCCCGCCCGACCGCCATCAGCCCGGCCGACTGCAGCGCGGGAAAGGCGAGCGCCCCGCCCCAGAGGGCCAGCGCCCGCGCGGGACGGGCGTGCACCGACCGCGCCTCGCCCAGCGCGGTGCGCAGGAAGGAGCACACCGCCGTGCGCAGCCGTCGTACGAGGGCCAGGGCGCCGGCCGCCACCAGCAGCAGGGCGCCGACGGCCGGCAGCAGGATCCCCGGCGCCACGTCGGAGAGCAGGGGGCCGAGCCGCAGCGCGTCGGGGAAGGCGATCAGCAGCGCGGCCAGCAGGCCCAGCCGGCCGACGCACTCGGTGAGCAGGTACAGCGCGAGAGCGGCCGAGGACCGGGCGAGCGGTATCCCGCACACCGTCATGAACCGCAGGTTCACCGCGCTCGCGCCGAGTCCGGTCGGCAGCAGATGGTTGGCCGCGCCCGCCGCGAACTGGGTGGCCAGCAGCCGCCGTTTGGGCAGCGGCTGTACGACGGCGCCCTGGCGGGTGACGGCGGCCGCGACCCAGGTCAGGCAGGTCGCACCGGCCGCCGCCAGCAGCCAGGGCCAGGCGGCGGTCCGCAACTGGCCGACGCCCTCGGCGAGCACGGAGCGGCCGCGCACCGCGGCCACGACGACCAATAGGAGCGGGAGCAGGCACAGCAGCCGCCGGACGGGTGCGCGGGCGGGCAGTCGTCGGCGGGGGAGGTCGGGGTGTCGTACCGCGGTCACATCCGAAGAGGTTCTCCGCGCCACGACAACGGCGTGTGGCGGGATCGGGGACGGCGGCTTACGGCCGGGAAGCGGGGAAGGGGAAACTCTCTTGACCTCAAGGAAGGTCGAGGTTCTACCGTTTCCTTCATGAGCATGGAAACCACCGCCTGGATGCAGCTGCACAGCGTGATGAGCGCGCAGCAGGAGCGTCGCCCCCTCGCCCGCGCCACGCTGCGCCGCATCGCCGCCTTCGCGCGCCCGCACCGCCGCCGCATCGCCCGGTTCGTGCTGCTCGGGGTGGTGACCGCGCTGCTCGCCGTCGCGACCCCCGTGCTCGCCGGCCGCGTCGTGGACGCGATCGTGTCGCGCGGCGACGCGGGCAGGGTCGTCCGTCTGGCCCTTCTCATCGCCGTGATCGCCGTCGCGGAGGCGGCGCTCGGGATTCTCGGCAGGCGGCTCTCGTCGACGCTCGGGGAGGGACTCATCCTCGATCTCCGGACGGCTGTGTTCGATCATGTGCAGCGGATGCCGGTCGCGTTCTTCACACGGACTCGTACGGGGGCGCTCGTCAGTCGTCTCAACAACGACGTCATCGGCGCACAGCGGGCGTTCAGCAACACCCTGTCCGGCGTCGTGAGCAACATCGTCACTCTGGTGCTGACTCTGGCTGTCATGCTCACGCTGTCGTGGCAGATCACCCTGCTCGCGCTGGTGCTGCTCCCGGTGTTCGTCGTCCCCGCCCGCCGGATGGGCAGCCGCATGGCCCGGATGCAGCGCGAGGCGGCCGAGCTCAACGCGGCGATGGGCACCCGCATGACCGAGCGCTTCTCGGCCCCCGGCGCCACCCTGGTCAAGCTGTTCGGCCGGCCCGAGGAGGAGTCGGTCGAGTTCACCCGGCGCGCCGCCCGCGTCCGGGACATCGGCATCCGTACGGCCACCGCCCAGTCGGCGTTCATCACCGCGCTGACCCTGGTGTCGTCCCTGGCCCTCGCCCTGGTCTACGGCCTCGGCGGCTGGTTCGCGCTGCGCGGCACCCTGGAGGCCGGCGCCGTCGTGTCGCTGGCCCTCCTGCTGACCCGGCTGTACGCCCCGCTGACCGCGCTCGCCGGGGCCCGCGTCGAGGTGATGAGCGCGCTGGTCAGCTTCGAGCGGGTCTTCGAGGTGCTGGACCTCGACCCGCTCATCAAGGAGAAGCCCGGCGCGCACGAGGTGCCCGAGGGGCCGGTGGCGGTGGAGTTCGAGGACGTCCGCTTCGGCTACCCCGCCGCCGACAAGGTCTCCCTCGCCTCCCTGGAGGAGGTCGCGACCCTCGACACCCGCGGCGGCGCCGAGGTCCTGCACGGCATCTCCTTCCGCGCCGAACCGGGGCAGACCGTCGCCCTCGTCGGCTCCTCCGGCGCCGGAAAGTCGACGATCGCACAGCTGCTGCCGCGGCTGTACGACATCGACGAGGGCGCCGGCGCCATCCGCATCGGCGGCGTGGACGTCCGCGACCTCAGCGCGGCCTCACTGCGTGCGACCCTCGGCATGGTCACCCAGGACGGCCACCTGTTCCACGACACGGTCCGGGCCAACCTGCTGCTGGCCCGCCCCGAGGCCGCCGACGACGAGCTGTGGGACGCCTTGGGCCGCGCCCGCCTCGACGAGGTCGTACGGTCGCTGCCCGACGGCCTGGACACCGTGGTCGGCGAACGCGGCTACCGCCTCTCCGGCGGCGAGCGCCAGCGCATGACCATCGCCCGTCTGCTGCTGGCCCGCCAGCGGGTCGTCATCCTGGACGAGGCCACCGCCCACCTGGACAACACCTCCGAGGCGGCCGTCCAGGAGGCCCTCGCGGAGGCGTTGGAGGGCCGGACCGCGGTCGTGATCGCCCACCGGCTGTCGACGGTCCGCGCGGCGGACCTGATCCTGGTGGTCGAGTCCGGCCACGTCGTGGAGCGGGGCACGCACGAGGAACTCCTGGCAGCCGGCGGGCGGTACGCCGAACTGCACCGCACCCAGTTCGAGAAGCAGGCCGCCGAGCTGCCGGCCGCAGGCTGAACGCGGAGGGGGGGACAAGCCGAACGCCGGGCGGTGCGCCCGGCGTTCGGCTTCTTACCCGTCAGCTCCGCATGCGTCACTTCTGCTTCGGGTCGTCGTACGGCTCGCGGTGTTCGTGCGCCGCCCGTTCCAGCTCATCCGCCTCGGCCTCCGCCAGCCGCTGCTCGGCGGCCACGTCGATCGACCGGGTCAGCAGCCAGTACAGCAGCGCCGAGACCGGCAGCCCGATGAACAGCGAGATGTCGGCCCCGCCGAGCGCCTTCGCGGCGGGCCCGACATAGAGCGTGCCGACCGAGAAGAACGGCACCATCACGGCGAACCCCACGAGGTAGGCGATGATGCCGTGCCAGCCCCAGCGCCCGTAGATTCCACGCGAGTTGAAGATCTCGGCGATGGCGTAGTGCCCGCGGCGCACCACGTAGTAGTCCATGAGGTTCACCGCGGTCCACGGGATGAACAGGTAGAGGATCAGCAGCAGGAAGTTCTCGAAGTTCTCCAGGAAGTGGGAGGTCGCCGCCAGCGCGCCGATCAGGGAGAGCACCGCGGTGAGCCCGATCGTCACGACGCGCATGCCGAGCGTCGGCCGCACCTTCTTGACCGAGTCGATGGCGCCGATGAGCGTCAGCGAACCCCCGTACATGTTCAGCGCGGTGACCGACACCAGGCCCAGCGCGGCGAACAGCAGCACGATCGCGCCGAACCCGTGGAACACCGTGTCGCCCGCGGCCTTGATCGAGCGGATCGTGTCGAAGTCCTTGCCCGCCCAGGCCGCGAGCAGCGCCCCGAGGGTCATCAGCCACACGCCGCCCAGCGCCGACCCGAAGTAGGTCCAGTAGAAGGTCTTGCGGACCGTCACGTTCGGCGGGAGGTAGCGCGAGTAGTCCGAGACGTAGATGGCCCAGCTGATCTGGTAGCCGGCGACCACGCCGAACTGGGCGAGGAACGGCGTCCAGTGGAAGTCACCGAGGTCGAACGCCCCGGCCGGGAAGCCCAGGTTGACCAGGACGCCCACGGTGAAGACCCCGAAGACGACCAGGAAGGTGTACGTCAGGAACTGCTCGGCCCGGTGGATGACGTCGTACCCCACCAGCGCGAGGACGAACGCGAGCACGGTGACCAGGACCACCCACAGGTTGACGCTCCCGTGCACGGTCGTGTGCAGGGCCTGCCCGGCGAGGATGGAGTTGAAGATGTTGAAGCCCGCGTACTGGAGATAGGCGAAGAGCCACACCAACAGGGCCCCGACGTAGCCGAACTGGGGCCGCGACTGGATCATCTGCGGCAGCCCCAGCTGCGGCCCCTGGGCGGAGTGGAAGGCCATGAAGAACGTACCGATGACGGTTCCGGCCACGATCGCGATGAGCGACCAGATGAGGTTGCCGCCCTCGGTGATGCTGATCAGCCCGACCGCCAGCGTGGCTATCTGCGCGTTCGACATGAACCACAGGGGGCCCAGATGCCACAGCTTGCCGTGCCGCTCGTTCAGCGGAACGTAGTCGATGGACCGGATCTCACAGCCCGCCACTCTGGGCTCTGCCTCTGCTGATGCGGCCACGGCGCCTCCCCTTGCTCGTACACCTCAGTCACCACTGTGGCCACATTGATCCCCCGAAAGCGGTCGGTCAACCCGTTTGACGTGGGGAATCGCTCGCCCCGGTCACCGGCTCGGCCGCGAAGACCCGGCTTGCGAGGAAGTCCTCCGGTTCCAGCCGCATGAGGTCGTCCTTGGCCAGGGCTCGCGCGTCACCGTCGACCAGCCGGTTGGCCTGCCGCAGCCGCGCGCGCTCCACGGCGTTGCGGACGCTGCGGGCGTTGGCGAACCGCGGCTGCGCGCGGCGGCGTTCCAGATAGTCCCGGACGGTGTCGCGGGTCTTCGGGGACAGCGCGTAGCCCTGGTCGCGCACGATGAGTTCGCTGATCTCGGCCAACTCGTCCAGGGAGTAGTCGGGGAAGTCGATGTGATGGGCGATCCGCGAGCTCATCCCGGGGTTGGACTGGAAGAAGGTGTCCATCCGGTCCTTGTAGCCGGCCAGGATGACCACGAGGTCGTCGCGCTGGTTCTCCATCACCTGCAGCAGGATCTCGATGGCCTCCTGCCCGTAGTCGCGCTCGTTCTCCGCGCGGTACAGGTAGTAGGCCTCGTCGATGAACAGCACGCCGCCCATGGCCCGTTTGAGGACCTCCTTCGTCTTCGGTGCGGTGTGTCCGACGTACTGCCCCACCAGGTCGTCCCGGGTGACCGTGACCAGATGGCCGCGCTTGAGGTAGCCGAGCTGCCTGAGCAGTGCGGCCATCCGCAGCGCCACCGTGGTCTTGCCCGTGCCCGGGCTGCCCGTGAACGACATGTGCAGGTTGGGGCGGCTCGCCGAGAGCCCGAACCGCGCCCGCTGCCGGTCGACGAGCAGCAGGGCCGCGATCTCCCGGATGCGGGTCTTCACCGGGCGCAGCCCGACCAGGTCCCGGTCCAGTGCCTCCAGTACGTCGTCGACGCCCGAGGCGCGCCGCTGCGCGGCGAGGTCGACGGTCGCGTCCGCCGGCAGGAGCCGCCCGGCCGGGTCCTCCCTCTCGTCACCGGCCCTGCCTGCAGCCGTCCTGTTCTCACCGTTCATGGGTGTCGCCGCCTCACTGGCCCGGAGCGTAGCGCTCGCCGGACGGGCGGTCGGTGGCGTAGGCGTGGGTCGTGTACTGGATGCGGCGGTCGCTCACCTCGGCCCGCTCCAGCCGGAACCCGGGCTCCTCGGCGGGGCGGTTGACGATGAACGACAGCGCGGTGGTCTGCCGGCCCAGCCGGGCGTCGTAGGCGTTGACCCGGACGTAGTGGCGCGGGTACGCCTTCCGGCACTCGTTGACCTCGTACAGCACGCCCGTGGCGTCCTTCAGGTCGAACATCGGCAGGCCCCACATCTCCCAGTACGTGTTGCGGGGATGCGGGTCGTCGGTGAACTCCACCGACAGCGGCCAGTCGTGGTCCAGAGCGTACTGGATCTGCAGCCGGATCTCGTCGTCGCTCAGGTCGGGCAGGTAGGAGAAGGCGCCCTGGGTGACTCGCATGCTGTTCCTCCTGGTCCTCAGACGGCGGTCGGGGTCGCGACGACGTCCGGTGTGTCGGTGGACGCGTAGGTGAAGGTGATGTCGCCCCACGTGGACAGCGCGACGTCGAGCGCGCGGTGGTGCTTCGCGGCGGCCCGCAGGATGTCGGGGCCCTCGGCGAGGAAGTCCCGGCCCTCGTTGCGCGCCTTGATCATCGCCTCCAGCGCGACGCGGTTGGCACTCGCACCGGCGGCGATGCCCATGGGGTGGCCGATCGTGCCGCCGCCGAACTGCAGGATCACGTCCTCGCCGAGGTAGTCGAGGAGTTGGTGCATCTGCCCGGCGTGGATGCCGCCGGAGGCGACCGGCATGACGCCCGGCATGGAGGCCCAGTCCTGCTCGAAGTACAGGCCCTTGACCGGGTCCGCCTCGACCTTGTCGAGGCGCAGCGTGTCGTAGAAGCCGCGCACGGAGTTCGGGTCGCCCTCCAGCTTGCCGACGACCGTGCCCGCGTGGATGTGGTCGACCCCGGCCAGCCGCATCCACTTGGAGATGACGCGGAAGCTGACGCCGTGCGTCTTCTGCCGGGTGTAGGTCGAGTGGCCGGCGCGGTGCAGGTGCAGGATCACCCCGTTCCTGCGGGCCCACTTCGCCATCGACTGGATCGCGGTGTAGCCGACCGTCAGGTCGATCATCACGATGACGCTGCCGAGCTCCTTGGCGAACTCGGCGCGCTCGTACATGTCCTCCATCGTCGCCGCGGTGACGTTGAGGTAGTGCCCCTTGACCTCACCGGTCTCCGCCTGCGCCCGGTTGACCGCCTCCATGCAGAACAGGAACCGGTCCCGCCAGCGCATGAACGGCTGCGAGTTGATGTTCTCGTCGTCCTTGGTGAAGTCCAGCCCGCCGCGCAGCGCCTCGTACACCACCCGGCCGTAGTTGCGGGCGGACAGGCCCAGCTTCGGCTTCGTCGTCGCGCCGAGCAGCGGGCGGCCGTACTTGCCGAGGTGCTCGCGCTCCATCACTATGCCGTGCGCGGGGCCCTGGAACGTCTTGGTGTAGTGCGGCGGGATGCGCATGTCCTCCAGGCGCAGCGCCTTCAGCGGCTTGAACCCGAAGACGTTGCCGATGATCGACGAGGTGAGGTTCGCGATCGAGCCCTCCTCGAACAGATCGAGGTCGTAGGCGATGTAGGCGATGTACTCGCCCTCGGCGCCCGGCACCGGGTCCACCCGGTAGCACTTGCCCTGGTAGTGGTCGTACGCCGTCAGGCGGTCCGTCCACACGACCGTCCACGTGGCCGTGGAGGACTCGCCCGCCACCGCGGCTCCCGCCTCCTCCGGCGGCACGCCGGGCTGCGGCGTGATGCGGAACGCCGCGAGGACGTCCGTCGGCTTCGGCTCGTAGTCCGGCTGCCAGTACCCCATTTCGGCGTAGGGAATGACTCCTGCGCCCCAGCGCTCCGCCATGTCTGCTCCTGACGATGGGTGTTCGGGGGATGGGTTCGGGATGTCTCCATGCTGGCGGCGAACCCTTCGGATATCCATCAAGTCTTTCGTCGGACACCTGAAGGAAGACTCAAGAATGGGGCGCCTGCCCGCCGACCGCGTCGGGTGCCTTTACCTGCGGGTTCGTTTCGGGGTATCTATGGCTGATGCTGTTGCGCCAGTTGGAGTACCTGAGTGCCTTGGCGCGCGAGGGCCACTTCGGGCGCGCGGCGGACGTGTGCCATGTGTCCCAGCCCGCGCTGTCGGCCGGCATCCGCAAGCTGGAGGCCGAACTCGGCGTGCGGATCGTCCAGCGGGGGCAGCGCTTCGAGGGCTTCACCCCCGAGGGCAAGCAGGTGCTGCAGTGGGCCCACCGAATGCTCGCCGAGCAGGACGCCCTGCGCCACTCGCTGTCGAGCATGCGCGGCGGTCTGACCGGAGTCCTGCGCATCGGCGCGGTCCCCACCGCGCTGACCGTCGCGTCGCTGCTGACCACCCCGCTGCACGCGAGGCACCCGGGGATGCAGTTCTCGCTGGAGTCCTTGTCGTCGCGGGAGATCGTGGCCCGGCTCAACGAGTTCGACATCGACGTCGGCATGACCTATGTGGACGGTGAGCCCCTGGGCAAGGTCCGGGTGGTCCCGCTCTACCGCGAGCGGTACCTGTTCCTGACGCCGCAGGACGGGGAGTTCGCCGGCCAGGACTCCATCAGCTGGGCGCAGGCCGCGACGGCGCCGCTGTGCCTGCTCACCCAGGTGATGCAGAACCGCCGTATCCTCGACGGGTACTTCGCCGAGGCGGGCGCCGCGGTGAACCCGGTGGTCGAGGCCGACACCGTGCAGGCGATGTACGCGCACATCGCGTCCATGCGGCTGTCCAGCGTCATCCCGCACGCCTGGCTGCACAGCTTCGGCGTCCCCGACGGCACACGACTGCTGGTGCTGCCCCGCCCGACGCGGTCCTTCCACGTCGGGCTCGTCCTCGCCGACCGCACGCCGGAGTCGATGCTGGCCCGCGCCCTCGTGGACGTCGCACGGCAGTTGGACATGCCCGGCGAACTGGACCGGGCGCTGCGGCGCCATGTGACACTCAGTCGCCCGCACGACCCGGGAGACGACCACGCCGACGGGCGCGTTCCGAGGGCGCACGAGGCCGCACAGATGGTTCGCGAGGGGTGATAGGCGCGTGACCGCACGGTTCATAAATCTGGGTTATGACCAGATTCGAAAAGAAACTTTGACCTGGGTCACACGCGAGCCTAATTTTTCAGTGCTCGCCGGACACGCAGCGTGATCGACCGCCCCCACCGGCCCACCCCGGCGAGCGAGTTCACCCGCCCCTACCCGCGCCCCTCACGGACTCCTCGCACAAGGAGGTGGACAGTGGCCGCACTGTCCTTCCTGGACCGCGAGCACACGGTTGCTCAACCAGGCTACAGCCGTTGGTTGATCCCGCCCGCCGCGCTCGCCATCCATCTCTGCATCGGTCAGGTCTACGCCACCAGCGTGTACAAGACCGCCCTGGTCGCGCACTTCGGCACGGACCTCACCTCGATCGGGATCGTCTTCTCCATAGCCATCGTCATGCTGGGCGTGTCCGCGGCCGTCATGGGGACGTGGGTCGACAAAGTCGGGCCGCGCAAGGCGATGTTCACCGCCGCCTGCTGCTGGTCGTCCGGCTTCCTCATCGGGGCACTGGGCATCGCCACCAAGCAACTCTGGCTCGTCTACCTCGGCTACGGCGTCATCGGGGGCGTCGGCCTCGGCATCGGCTACATCTCCCCGGTCTCGACACTGATCAAGTGGTTCCCGGACCGGCCGGGCCTGGCCACCGGCATGGCCATCATGGGCTTCGGCGGAGGCGCCCTGGTCGCCTCGCCGCTCTCCCGCGAACTGCTGTCCTTCTACGACGGCACCGCGGACGCCACCGCGGTCGCCTCCGGCGGCGCGGTCGCGAAGCTCTTCGTCACCCTGGGCGTCGTCTACTTCCTGGTCATGATGCTGGGCGTCTTCACCGTCCGCGTACCGGCGCCGGGTTGGCGGCCCGAGGGCTTCGACCCGGCTGCGCTGAAGTCCCAGCCGATGGTGACCACGGCGCACGTCTCCGCCGCCCACGCCATCAGGACGCCGCAGTTCTGGCTGCTGTGGACCGCGCTGTTCTGCAACGTCACCGCCGGCATCGGCATCCTCGAACAGGCCGCCCCGATGATCCAGGACTTCTTCCGCAAGGGCGAGACGTCGACCGTGACCGCGGCGGCCGCCGCCGGATTCGTGGGCCTGCTGTCCATCTTCAACATGGCCGGCCGCTTCACCTGGTCGTCCACCTCGGACTTCATCGGCCGCAAGCCCGCATACGTGGTCTACCTCGGCGTCGGCATGGTGCTCTACGCGCTGCTCGCCCTCGTCGGACCCACCTCGACCGCGCTGTTCGTCATCCTGGCCGCGGTCATCATCTCCTTCTACGGCGGCGGCTTCGCGACGGCACCGGCGTACCTGCGGGACCTGTTCGGCACGTACCAAGTGGGCGCCATCCACGGCCGGTTGCTCACCGCCTGGTCCATGGCCGGCGTCGTCGGCCCGCTGATCGTCAACGGCATCCTCGACTCGCGCGGCACCCCCGGCGAGCTGACCGCGAACGACTACCGGCCCGCCCTCTTCACCATGGTCGGCGTGCTGGCGCTCGGCTTCCTCGCCAACCTGCTGATCCGGCCGGTCGCCGCACGCTGGCACGAGCCGGCCGAGGCCCCGAAGACCGCCGGGGCCGAGGCCGCGCAGGCGGCCACCCCCAACTAGCCACCCCGCCAACCCGATCCGCGCCCCCGGAACAGGGAGGGAAGGAGCGCCCATCATGTCGCAGAGCGCCACCAAGGCATCCGGCGGTCACGCCGCGAGGATCGCCGTCTCGTGGCTGATCGTCGGAGTCCCCCTGGTGTACGGCGTCGTGCAGGCCGTCAATTCCAGCCTGCCGCTGTTCACCCGCTGAACGCGGCCCGCCCGCACGCCCCTTGAGGCGTGGGGGCGGGCCCGCTGCCATTTCCGGAAGTACGAGCAGACAAGCACGCGTACGGGCACAGAAGTAGACGAATGCGGAGCGGCTCATGAAGAGAACGGAAATGAATCTGCCGGAGCTCGTCCGGTGCGTCGTGGACGCGCACCGACAGGAACCGGGACCGCTCCTCGTGGTCCTGCAGGACCTCCAGGATCGCCTCGGCTACATCGATCCCGAAGCGATCCCGCTCGTGGCAGCGGAGTTGAACCTGTCAAGAGCCGATGTCCACGGTGTCGTCACCTTCTACCGGGATTTCCGCTCCCAGCCCCCGGGCAGGACGACAGTGAGGGTGTGCCGCGCGGAGGCCTGCAAGTCGGTCGGCGCGGAGGAACTGCTCGCCCGTCTCGAGCAGACCTTCGGCGTCCGGGTCGGGCAGACCACGCCGGACGGCTCGATGACCCTTGATCAGGTGTTCTGCCTGGGCAACTGCGCGCTGGGACCCGCGGCCCAGGTCAACGGCCGGCTCTACGGACGCCTCGATCACGACCGGTTGGCCGGCATGGTGCAGCGGGAGGCGTCATGACCACGGTGTACGTGCCGCGGGACTCCGCGGCGACATCGGTCGGCGCCGACGAGGTCGCCGCGGCCCTGCGGCGCGCGTCGGAGGCCACGGGCCGCCGGATCGACGTGGTGCGCAACGGATCACGCGGCATGCTGTGGCTGGAGCCCCTGGTGGAGGTGGCGACCGAACGCGGCAGGATCGGCTACGGACCGGTCCGCGCCGAGGACGTCCCCGATCTGGTCGCCGCCGGCATGCTCGAAGGCGCGGCCGAACACCCGCTCTGCCAGGGCCCGGTGGACGAGCTGCCGTGGATGCGCGACCAGCAGCGGCTGTGCCTTGCGCGCGTCGGCGTCACCGACCCGCTCTCCCCGGACGACTACGTCGCCCACGGCGGCCTGGCCGGCCTGCGCAGGGCGCTCGGACTCACCCCGGCCGACGTCGTCACCGAGGTGACGGAGTCGGGGCTGCGCGGCCGCGGCGGCGCGGGCTTCCCGGCCGGCATCAAGTGGCGGACGGTCGCCGACACCGACGGGGACGTGAAGTACGTCTGCTGCAACGCCGACGAGGGCGACAGCGGGACCTTCGCCGACCGGATGGTGATGGAAGGCGACCCCTTCGTGCTGATCGAGGGCATGACGATCGCCGCGTACGCGGTCGGTGCCCACGAGGGCTACATCTATCTGCGCTCCGAATACCCCGACGCCGCCGAGGTGTTGCGCGAGACGATCGCCGTCGCCGGCAGCCGCGGCTGGCTCGGCGAGGACGTCCTCGGCTCCGGCTTCCGCTTCGATCTGCACGTGCGGATCGGGGCCGGCGCCTACATCTGCGGCGAAGAGACCTCGATGCTGGAGAGCCTGGAGGGCAAGCGGGGCATGGTGCGGGCCAAGCCCCCGATCCCCGCCGTCACCGGGCTGTTCGGCCGGCCGACCGTCGTCAACAACGTGCTCACCCTGGCCAGCGTGCCCGCGATCCTCGCCGACGGCGGCAAGGCGTACGCCGAACTGGGCGTGGAGCGCTCGCGCGGCACCCAGGTGTTCCAGCTGGCGGGCAACATCGCGCGGGGCGGCCTCTTCGAGACCGCGTTCGGCATCAGCCTGGCAGAGTTGGTCGAGCGCTACGGCGGCGGCACCCGGTCCGGCCGACCGGTGCGCGCGGTGCAGGTGGGCGGTCCGCTCGGCTCGTACCTGCCCGCGTCCGGGCTCGACGTGCCCATGGACTACGAGGCGTTCACCGCCGTGGGCGCCATGCTCGGGCACGGCGGGATCGTCGTCTTCGACGACACCGTGGACATGGCGGGGATGGCACGCTTCGCGATGGAGTTCTGCGCCGAGGAGTCGTGCGGCAAGTGCACGCCCTGCCGGGTCGGCGCCGTCCGCGGGGTCGAGGTGATCGACCGCATCACCGCGGGCGACGACCAGGACGCGGGCCTCGGCCTGCTGGGCGACCTGTGCGAGCTGATGACGGACGGCTCGCTGTGTGCGATGGGGGGACTGACGCCCAATCCGGTGAAGAGCGCGCTGCTGCACTTCCCGGAGGACTTCACCGCTCGACGCGAGGAGACGGCACAATGACCCTGTTCAAGGAACCCGATCTGGGCACCCCCGCCCGGCCCGGTGCCGCGACGGTGACCGTGGAGATCGACGGACAGCCGGTGACGGTACCGGAGGGCACCTCGGTGATGCGCGCCGCGGCCCTGTCCGGCACGGACATCCCGAAGCTCTGCGCCACCGACAGCCTGGAGGCGTTCGGCTCCTGTCGGCTCTGCCTGGTCGAGATCGACGGCCGCGGCGGCACTCCGGCGTCCTGTACGACCCCGGTGGCCGAGGGCATGAAGGTCCGTACGCAGACGCCGCGCCTCGACAAGCTGCGGCAGGGCGTGATGGAGCTCTACATCTCCGACCACCCGCTGGACTGCCTGACCTGCCCGGCCAACGGCGACTGCGAGCTGCAGGACATGGCCGGAGTGGTCGGACTGCGGCAGGTGCGCTACGGCTACGAGGGCGACAACCACCTCGACCTGGAGACCGACCACAGCAACCCCTACTTCGACTTCGACCCGTCGAAGTGCATCGCCTGCTCCCGCTGTGTGCGCGCCTGCGGCGAGATCCAGGGGACGTTCGCGCTCACCATCGAGGGGCGCGGCTTCGAGTCCCAGGTGTCCGCCGGCGCGGGCGAGTCGTTCATGGACTCGGAGTGCGTGTCGTGCGGCGCCTGCGTCCAGGCGTGCCCGACCTCGACGCTGCAGGAGAAGTCGGTGGTGGACCTGGGCATGCCGACCCGGTCCGTGACGACCACGTGCGCGTACTGCGGGGTGGGCTGCTCGTTCAAGGCCGAGCTGCGCGGCGACGAACTGGTCCGCATGGTGCCCGCCAAGTCCGGCGGCGCCAACGAGGGCCACTCGTGCGTCAAGGGACGGTTCGCCTTCGGCTACGCCACCCACCCCGACCGCATCCTCAAGCCCATGGTGCGGGAGAGGACCACCGACCCGTGGCGCGAGGTCGGCTGGGACGAGGCGATCAGTACCGTCGCCACGCGGATGCGTGACATCCAGCAGCGGCACGGCGCGGGCGCGATCGGCGCCATCTCCTCGTCCCGCTGCACCAACGAGGAGGTGTACGTCGTCCAGAAGATGGTGCGTGCCGCCTTCGGCAACAACAACGTCGACACGTGCGCCCGCGTCTGCCACTCCCCGACGGGCTACGGCCTGAAGCAGACCTTCGGCGAGTCGGCGGGCACCCAGGACTTCCGCTCGGTGGCGGACGCCGACGTGATCGTGCTGATCGGCGCCAACCCCACCGACGGACACCCGGTGTTCGCCTCGCGCATGAAGCGCCGGCTGCGCGAGGGCGCTCAGCTCGTCGTGATCGACCCGCGCCGTATCGACCTGGTGCGCACGCCGCACGTCGAGGCCGCGCACCACCTGCAGCTCACGCCGGGCACGAACGTCGCCGTCGTCAACGCCATGGCGCACGTGGCCGTCACCGAGGACCTGGTCGACAAGTCCTTCGTGGCCACACGGTGCGAAGGCTTCGAGGAGTGGGCCGACTTCGTCTCCCGCCCGGAGAACAGCCCGGAGGCCACCGAGTCCATCACCGGCGTGCCGGCCGAGCAACTCCGGGCCGCGGCCCGGCTGTACGCGCAGGCCCCCAACGGGGCCATCTACTACGGCCTCGGCGTCACCGAGCACAGCCAGGGCTCCACCATGGTCATGGGGATGGCCAACCTCGCGATGGCGTGCGGCAACATCGGCCGCGAGGGCGTCGGCGTCAACCCGCTGCGCGGCCAGAACAACGTGCAGGGCTCCTGCGACATGGGCTCCTTCCCGCACGAGTTCAGCGGCTACCGCCACGTCTCGGACGACGCCGTGCGCACCGTGTTCGAGGAGCTGTGGGGCCGCACGATCCTCGCCGAGCCCGGACTGCGCATCCCGAACATGTTCGACGCGGCGATCGACGGGGACTTCCGCGGCCTGTTCGTGCACGGCGAGGACATCGCCCAGTCGGACCCGAACCTCCAGCACGTCACCGCCGCGCTCGAAGCCATGGAACTCGTGGTCGTCCAGGACCTGTTCCTCAACGAGACGGCCAAGTTCGCGCACGTCTTCCTGCCCGGGGCGTCGTTCCTGGAGAAGGACGGCACCTTCACCAACGCCGAACGCCGGGTCAACCGGGTGCGCGCGGTGATGCCGCCGAAGACCGGCAAGCACGAGTGGCAGATCGTCTGCGAGATCGCCACCGCCATGGGCTACCCGATGGCGTACGACGACCCGAGCCGGATCATGGAGGAGATCGCCCGGGTCACCCCGACCTTCCAGGGTGTCTCCTACGAGCTGCTGGACAAGCTCGGCAGCGTCCAGTGGCCGTGCAACGAGGAGGCGCCGGAAGGCACGCCGACCATGCACGTGGACGAGTTCGTGCGCGGCAAGGGGAGGTTCGTGGTCACCGCCTACGTCCCCACCAAGGAGCGGACCACCGCGCGCTTCCCGCTGATCCTCACCACGGGCCGCATCCTCACCCAGTACAACGTCGGCGCGCAGACCCGCCGTACCGGCAACGTCGCCTGGCACCCGGAGGACGTCCTGGAACTGCACCCGCACGACGCCGAGGTCCGCGGCATCCGCGACGGCGACCCGGTGACGCTGACCAGCAGGGTCGGTCGGACGACGCTGCACGCGTACGTCACCGACCGGATGCCGCCCGGGGTCGTCTACACCACGTTCCACCATCCCGTGACCGGCGCCAACGTGGTGACCACGGAGAACTCGGACTGGGCGACCAACTGCCCGGAGTACAAGGTGACCGCCGTACAGGTCGGGCTCGCGCACCCGCTCGACCGTGCCACGGACACCGCGTCCCCCCAGGGGGACCGGCTCGCGGCGGTGGACTGAGATGGCCCACGCCGTGTCACCGGAACACCGGATGGCGAACGACATCGCCATGAACCTCCGGCACCTGCCCAGCGACGAGGCCGCCGAGGCGGTCGCGGCCCACATCCGCAGATTCTGGGACCCGCGCATGCGCGCGCGACTCGTCGACCAGGTGAACCGGGCGGGAGGCGACACACTCGGCGACCCCCTCGTCACGGCGGCGGTCGCGCTGCTGAAGAGCCCGCGCGCCTGACACGCCGAGGCCGACGTCCCGAGGCGCAGAAAGAGCCCGCCCCTTCTCCGTCCAGCGGGAAGGGGCGGGCTCCGTCGGGCCGGCGTGGGACGTCAGCGGCCGGCCTCCAACAGGTGGTAGAGCAGCAGGAGTTGGGTGATGGCCAGCGGCTCGCTGCGGTCGCCGCCGTCGATCCTGCCCAGCGTGTCCGGTGGGCCTGCGGCGTCCACGCCGAGCTGGGACCAGATGGCCTTCTCCACCACCTGGCTCTCCTCGCGCGGCGCGTACCCGTGGACGTGCAGCGCGTCCACGGGACGGCCGTCCTCGTCCCGGAACAGCTTGAGGTGGATCGCCCGCCGGTCGCCCTTGGCGAGGACCCCGTTCAGCTCGGGGTGGCGGATGGTCGGCCGCAGCAGCAGCTCCGCCGACAGCGGCGTACCGGGCGGGTCGTCCCGGCCCGCGATCGGCGCGAACCGTACGGCGATGTCCGCGGACGCCCGCTGGGGCCGAATGAAGGACTCCGACTCCCCTTCACGCCGCTCCAGTTCGGCGAGCACCTGGTCGGCCGTGTAACCGCGCTTCCGGGTGTCCCGCTCGATCTTCCAGTCCCGGCGGATCTCCTCCGGCGGGTTGAGGTAGACCGTGACGTCGAAGCACGCCCGCATCAGCTTCGTGTGCAGCGGCAGCAGACCCTCGACGATCACGAAGTCGCGGGGCTCGACGATTTCGGGCCGGGTGAGCCGCCCGGTGTCGTGGTCGTACACCGGCTTGAGGACCGGCTGTCCGATGGCGAGCAGCTGGAGGTGCTGCTCCATGATCCCGACGTAGTTGCAGTCCGGGTGCAGCGCGGTGAACGGCAGCCCCTTGCGCTCCTGACGGTCGTAGCGGTGGTAGTCGTCCACGCAGACCGAGGTGCTGCGCTCCGGCCCGAGCGCCTCCACCAGCCCCTTGGTGAGCGTGGTCTTGCCCGCCGCGCTGTCGCCGGCGATGGCGAGCATGACGGGGCGCCTGGCAGCCGCCCGGCCCGCGTCCGCGCGCTGCATCCGCATCATCTTGTCCGGCATGTCGCTCCTCCCCTTACGCCTTGTCACGGATGCCGCCCAGCGCGGCGTCGACGACCGCGCGCACGGTGAAGCCGAGTGCGCCGTACACGACCGGTCCGGGCGCGCTGGCGCCGAACCGGTCGAGCCCGATGGTCCGGTCGCCGGGCCGGGCCAGGGCCCGCCACCCGTGCGGCACACCGGCCTCCAGCCACACCGCCGGGCAGTCGGGCAGCAGTCCGGGCTCGCCGCCCAGTGCCTCCTCGAAGCGCTCGCGCCACGGCACCGACACGACACGGGCGGTGATGTTGCGCCCGGCGAGCTCCTCGGCGGCCGCGCACGCGAGGGCCACCTCCGAGCCGGTCGCGAGCAGCACGACGTCGGGCGCCCCCGAGGTGTCGCGCACGACCCGGCACCCGTGCCGGGCGAGCTCGCTCGCGTTCGCCGGCTCCAGCACCGGGAGGTCCTGGCGGGTGAGCACCAGCGCCGTCGGACCGTCGCGCCGCTCCAGCGCCACCTGCCAGCAGGCCGCGGTCTCGTTGGCATCGCCGGGGCGCAGCACCGCCAGCCCCGGCACGAGCCGCAGCGACTCCAGCTGCTCGACCGGCTGATGCGTGGGCCCGTCCTCCCCGACCGCGATGGAGTCGTGCGTGAAGACGAACACCACCGGCAGCCCCATGAGCGCGGCCAGCCGCACCGGGGGACGCATGTAGTCCGAGAACACCAGGAAGGTGCTGCCGTACGGCCGCAACCCCCCATGCAGGGCAAGCCCGTTGAGCACCGCACCCATGGCGTGCTCACGGATCCCGAAGTGCAGGGTGCGGCCGTCGTACGCCCCCGGTCCGACGTCGCCGACCCCGGGGATCGTCGTGTTCGTCGAGGCCGCGAGGTCCGCCGAGCCGCCGACCAGCGCCGGGTACGCCGGCCCGACCGCGGCCAGCACGGCGCCCGACGCCTTGCGCGTCGCCATCGCCGTGCCCGGCTCGAACACCGGGAGCAGGGAGGCGAGTTCGGACGGGGGCCGTGCCGACACCAGCGGGTCCCACTCCGCGGCCAGTTCGGGGTGAGCCTCGGCCCAACGTGCCCGGTCGTGCTCCCAGGAGATCCGGTCCGAATGTCCCTCACGCGCCAGCCGACGGCAGTACTCCGCGACGGCGGCAGGCACATGGAACGACTCGTCCGGCCGGCCGAACCGCGCCCGCGTGGCCGCCAGTTCGGCCTCGCCGAGCGGTGCGCCGTGGGCCGCGCTCGTGCCGGCGACCGTCGGTGCGCCGTACCCGATCGTCGTCCGTACGGCGATGAGGCTGGGCCGCGTCTCGTCGGCGACCGCCGCGTCGAGCGCCGCCGTCACCGCGTCGACGTCGTTGCCGTCGTCCACCCGCAGCGTCTGCCAGCCGTACGCGGCGAACCGTCCGAGCACGTCGTCCCGGCACGACTGCCGGGCCGGGCCGTCGATGGTGATGTCGTTGTCGTCGTAGACGACGACGAGCCGCCCCAGCTCCAGGTGCCCGGCGAGCGAGGCCGCCTCGTGGCTGATGCCCTCCATGAGGTCGCCGTCGCCCGCGAGCACCCACGTGCGGTGTCCGACGACCGTGTGCTTCTCGGTGTTGGAGCGGGCGGCGAGCATGCGCTCGGCGAGCGCCATCCCCACGGCGTTGGCCAGCCCCTGGCCGAGCGGACCGGTGGTGGTCTCCACACCGGGCGTGTGGCCGTACTCGGGATGCCCCGGCGTCGCCGATCCCCACTGGCGGAAGCGGCGCAGCTCGTCCAACGGCAGGTCGTAGCCGAACATATGGAGCAGTGCGTACAGCAGCATCGACCCGTGGCCGGCGGACAGCACGAACCGGTCGCGGTCCGGCCAGCCGGGGTCGGCCGGGTCGTGCCGCAGGAAGCGCGACCACAGCACCCACGCGGGGACGGCGGCACCCATCGGCAGCCCGGGGTGCCCGCTGTTCGCCGCTTCCACGGCATCGGCGGCCAGCAGCCGGACCGTCGCCACCGCCTGGGCGTCGAGGTCGTCCGGGGCGGGCGCGAGGTCGGCCGGCACGGGAGCGGCCGGTGTGGTGAGCAGCCTGTCTCCGGACACGCTCATGCGGCCTCCCTGCCGGGGTTCTCGGGTTGCGGGTCCTGTCCGCTTCCCGGCGCCGCGTCCGCGGCCAGCGCGCGCAGCGCGTCCACTTCCTCGGCGAGGCGGCCCCGCTCGCGAAACAGCGCGCTGCCGGCGCAGAAGGTGGTGGCGCCGGCGCGAGCGGCGTCGGCGATGGTGCCGCGGCCGATCCCGCCGTCGACCTCCAGCTCGATCTCCCGCCCGGTACGCCCGATGAGTTCGCGCGCAGCGGCGATCTTGGGCTCCATGGACGACAGATAACTCTGGCCGCCCCAGCCGGGGTTGACCGTCATGACGAGGAGCAGGTCGACGAGGTCGAGCACGTGCTCCACGGCGCTCAGCGGGGTCGCCGGATTGACCGCCACGCCCGCACGGGCGCCCAACTCCCGTACGGCGTCGAGCGTGCGGTGCAGATGCGGGGTGGCCTCGGCGTGGACGATGACCGTCTCGCAGCCCGCGTCGACCCAGTGCCGTAGCATCCGGTCCGGCTCCATGACCATCAGGTGCGCCTCGAACCCGAGGTCCACCAGGGGGCGCACCGACGCGATGACGTCCGGGCCCATGGTCATGTTGGGTACGAACACACCGTCCATGACGTCCCATTGGATACGGTCCACCCCGGCCCGTTCCAGCAGCCGGCATTCCTCTCCGAGTCGTGAGAAGTCGGCGGGCAGGACGGACGGCACGATGCGCGGGGGCGATGTGGTCGACGCCATCAGGGCCTCCTGTCTTGGGTGTTGCGGACGACGGTAGGCAGGTGAGCGCGCGGCCGGTTCCCCCCGCCGGGGGAGAGCTCAGGGGATTCCGGTGATCAAATCCCGACGTTATGGTGACCGCATGGAAGAACGACCGCTGCGGGTCGTGCTGGTCGACGACCACGAGATGGTGCTCGAGGGACTCAAGACCCTGCTCGCGCGGTTCACGCGGCGCGTGCGCGTGGTGGGCCAGTCCGCCGATGCGGACGAGGCGGAGCGCGTGGTCGCGGCGTTCGATCCCGACATCGTGGTGTCCGACGTACGGCTGCGCGGCCGCGCCAGCGGCCTGGATCTGTGCCGGCGGCTCGTCGAGGCCGAGCCTTCGAGGAAGGTCGTGCTGCTCAGCGCGTACGACGACGAGCAGTACCTGTACCAGGCGCTGCGCGCCGGGGCGGTCGGCTATCTGCTCAAGTGGATGGGCGGCGAGGAGCTGGTAAGGCACGTCGAGCGGGCGGCCGCGGGAGAGGTGGTGGTCGATCCGACCATGGCCGGCCGGGCGGCCGCCTCCGCCGCGCGGCTGCAGGCGGGCGAGTTCTGGCCCGGTGCGGCGCTCGGCCTCACCCAGCGGGAGAGCGAGGTCCTCTCGCTGCTGGTCGCCGGGCTGTCCAACCGCGCGATCGCGGGCCGGCTCGTCCTGGGCGGGGAGACGGTGAAGAGCCATGTGGCCTCCATCTACCGCAAGTTGGAGGTGAACGACCGGGCGGCCGCGGTCGCGGCGGCCCTCCGTGAGGGGATCTACCGGTGAGCGGGGCGGCCCTCGTGGTCGTGGTGACCGCGTGACCGGGCACGGCCTGGGACTCGCCGACCCGAAGCGCGAGAACGCGCTGCTGGTGGGCATCATCGAGGCCATCTCCGCGGGCCCGGAGCTGGGTCCGTTGGCGGCGAACGTCGCCGGGCTCATCTCGGAGGCGACCGCCACCGACGTGTGCTTCGTGCACGTCCTCGACGACACCGGCGAGTCCCTCGTGCTCACGGGCGCGACACCGCCGTTCGACCGGGAGGTCGGCCGCATCCGGCTGCCGATCGGCGAGGGCGTGAGCGGCTGGGTGGCCAGCCACCGGGAGCCGGTCGTCATCACGGACCACAAGGAGGACGATCCGCGCTACCGCTACTTCCCCCAACTGCGCGGCCGGGACTACACGTCCATGCTCTCGGTGCCCATGGCCAGCAGCCCCGGTGGGTTCGTCGGCATCCTCAACGTGCACACGCGCGACCGCCGCGCGTTCACCGACCGGGACGTACGGCTGCTCACCTCGATCGGCAGCCTCGTCGCCGGAGCGATGCACCAGGCGCGCCTGCACCGCAGACTGGCCGCCCGCGAGCGCGCGCTGGAGCGTTTCGCCGAGCAGATCATCGCCGCCCAGGAGGTCGAGCGGCGGCGGCTGGCCTCCGACATCCATGACGGCATCGCCCAGCGGCTGTTCAGCCTGCGCTTCCACCTCGACGCCGCGGCCGATGCGCTCGCCGACGACGCGGACTTCACCGCCGAACAACTCGTGCACGCACGCCGGCTCACCGGCCTCACGCTGGACGAGGCGCGGGCGGCGATCAACGATCTGCGCCCGCCGGTCCTGGACGACCTGGGGCTCGCCGACGCCCTGACCAGCCTGGCCCGGTCGATCGCGGCCGTCGAGGTCACCGTCGACGTCGAGGAGTGCAGCCTGCCCGACCATGTGGAGATCGCCCTCTATCGCATCGCCCAGGAGGCGCTGCAGAACGTCGTCAAGCACGCGCGGGCCACCCAGGTCCGGCTTGAACTGCACGCCGACGGCGCCGAGATGTCGCTGCGGGTGTTCGACGACGGGTGCGGCTTCGACACCGGCGCGGCGCCGCCCGGGAACCAGAACGGCAACGGATACGGCATGGGCAGCATGGCCGAGCGGGCGGAACTCGTCGGCGGCCGGCTGGAGGTGTGGTCCCACCCCGACCACGGCACGACGGTCATCGCCAAGGTCCCCTCGCGGTGAGGGCGGTGGGCATCGCGGCGTGCCGCCGCAACAGAGCGGACGCGCGAGGGTCGTTGAAGTCGTCGTACGCCCTCAGCGCTCCGGTGAAGTCCTGGCCGCGGGTGTAGTCGTTCGTCACCACGACGCAGCGCAGCCCTGCGCCGAGCGCCGCGGTCAGGCCGTTCGCCGAGTCCTCGACGGCGAGCGCCTCGGCTGGGCTGACGCCGAGCCGCTCCAGCACCTCCCGGTAGACGGACGGGTCCGGCTTGAGCGCCGGGACCTCGGTGCCGGTGACCACCTCCGCGAAGGTGCCCGCCCCGAACAGCCGCTCCAGGAGCGGCTCGACCCACTCCCGGGTGCCGGTCGTGGCGACGGCGAGCGTGACCCCCGCGTCCATCAACTCGGCGATCAGCTCGGGCACGCCCGGACGGGCCGGGACGCGCCCCTGCTCGACCATCGCCCGGAACCGTGCCGTCTTGTCCGCGTGCAGCACGTCCGCGAGCGCCGCCGCCTCGTCCGAGCCGTACCCCTGTCGTTCCAGGAACGTGGCGATGCGCCGGCGCCCGCCGGTGATCGTCAGCAGGCGGCCGTACGCCTCGACGCTCCACCGGTACGGCAGCCCCGCGGCGGCGAACGCCGCGTCGAACGCGATCCGGTGGCCGTCCCGCTCGCTGTCGACGAGCGTGCCGTCGACGTCGAAGACGACGACCCCTTGCGGCCGCGCGGAGCGAGGGGATCCGTCAGGCCGCATGCGCCGTCTCCAGAGCGTCGGTGTACGTGCCGGTGAGGGCGGCCGTGTTGCACGCCACCCGGTGGGCGAGCGCCCGTTGACCGTCCGCCACCCGCGCGGGATCGCCCCGCCACGCGGTCAGCGCCGGGTCGACGAGACCCCGCCCGAAGGAGAACGTGAGCGGCCACGGCGTCTCGAACCGCCGCATCGCGGCGAGGTTGGCGGTGGCCCGCGCGGCCCGCTGCCCACCGGACAGGAACGCGATCCCCGCGACCCTCTCGTCCACCGCGGCGCGCAGCACCGTCACCGTGGCCCGCGCGACCTCGTCGGGCGTGACGGTCTCGGAGGACTCCCGTCCGGGCACCACCATGTTCGGCTTCAGCACGACGCCGTCGAGCTCCACCCCGGCCGAGGCCAGCTCGGCGAACACCTCGTCCAGCACCTCGGACGTGACCGCCGCGCAGCGGGCCGTGCCGTGCGAGCCCTCCATGAGGACCTCTGGCTCCACGATCGGCACGATGCCCGCCTCCTGGCACAGCGCCGCGTACCGCGCGAGGGCATGGGCGTCGGCCCGCACCTTCCACCGGGACGGCAGCCCGGCGCCCGCCCCGGTGTCGGTCTCCGTCCCGGTGCCGTACCTGGTCTCCGGCCCGATCGAGATGACCGCACGCCACTTGGCGAAGCGCGCGCCGAGCGCGGCGTACTCGGCCAGCCGCTCCCGCAGTCCGTCCAGCCCCTCGGTCACCGTCTCGCCGGGCGCACCGGCCAGCGGCCTGGCACCGGTGTCCACCTTGATGCCGGGCAACAGCCCGAGCCGCGCCATGGCGTCGGGGAAGCTACGCCCGTCGGAGACGCACTGGCGGAAGGTCTCGTCACACAGGATCACTCCGCTCACCCCGCGCGCGAGACCGGGAGTGGTGACGAGCAACTCCCGGTAGGCGCGGCGGTGTTCCTCGGTCGGCGCGACGCCGGCCTTCTCCAGGCGGGCGGACATCGTCGCGATGCTCTCGTCCGCGGCGAGGACTCCCTTTCCGGGGGCCACCATCTCGGCGGCGGTGCGGGCCAGGTCGGCCATGGACGTCACGCTCCTTCCCGTGGGGGCGGTTCGCACGCCGGCCCCGGCCGGTGTCGGGCCGGCTCCGGGGCGGGGCTTGGCGGAACGACCGCCCCGCACGTGGTCGGGGTGGTGCGGACGGGCGCGTACGGAGCGGTGTTCCGATGGGGACCCTAGGCCTGCGGCGTGCCCGGGCTCGCCCCCCGCTGGGTGGAAAGCGCGGGGGAAGCGGGCCGGGGGGAGGAGGGCCGGGCAGCACCGGGCCTCGGGGCATCGGACCGCGGGGTATCGGGCCTCGGGGCGTCGGACCGCGGGGTATCGGGCCTCGGGGCGTCGGACCGAGGGGAACCGGGGCGTGGCAGGCGCCAGTCGGCCGTCGCGGTGGCACCGGCCGTGTCGTGCAGCAGGTGTCCGAGGAGCAGGCGGGTGCTCGCGGACGTGCGGGCATGGGTCACCGCGTGCCACGGCCGGTGCAGCGGGGTGTCCGGGACCGCCACCTCGACCAGGTCACCCGTGGCCAGGTGCGGGGCGACCGCGTCCCGGGAGACGAGGGTCGCCCCGAGTCCGGCCACCGCTCCGGCCACCACCGCGCCGTTGGAGCCCAGTGTCAGCCGTGGCGGGTCGACCTCGAGGCCGGCCAGCAGGATCTCGCAGGTGACGCGGGTTCCCGAGCCGGCCTCGCGCAGCAGCCAGGTGGTCGAGCCGGGATCGAAGTCCTCGGCGAGCCCGGAGGCCACGACGACCACCAGCTCGTTGGGGCGGACGGCCCGCGTCACGACGTCGGCGGCGAGGCCGTGCGGTGGCCGTCCGGCGATCACGAGGTCGGTCTGGTGGGCCGAGAGGAGCCCCCACACCCGCTCGCTCGTGCCGACCTCCAGCCTCAGGTCCACCTTGGGATGGCGCGCCAGGAAGCCCGCGATCACGGCGGGCATGACGTGTTCCCCCGCGGTCGTCACCGCGGCGACCCGCACCCGTCCCCGTTCCGGATCGACGTCGCCCCGCGCGGCGGTCAGCGCCTCGTCGTGCAGGCCGAGGATGGTGCGGGCGTAGCCGGCGTACGTCTGCCCGGACGCCGTGAGGCACACGCCCCGTCCCACCCGCTCCACCAGCGGGACGCCGACCTCCCGGGTGAGGGCGGAGACGGCCGCGGACACGGCGGACTCCGTCACCACCAGACGCTGTGCCGCCACCTTCACGGACCCGGTCTCTGCCAGCGCAACGAAGGCCCGCAGCCGGGCAGTTGTCGTCATCCGCACCCCTCTGAAGGCCGAACCGCAGCGTCACGGAGGATCGTTGAAGGGTAGCTCAGCGGTCGCGGCCGGTCGCGGCCGGTCGCGGCGGACGAGGGCAGGTGGGCAGGCGGGCACGCGGGGCTTCACATCCGGGTGTACAGCTCCATGTCCTCTTCGAAGTCCCGGATCATCGCGTCGGTGAGGGTCGGCCGGATCTCGCGGATGGCGACGAGGAAGTCCTCCGTGCTTGCCGGTCGGCCTCCCCGGTGCACCACTTCGTGCTCGAAGGCCGCCTGCGCTCCCTTGCGTGCGGCGAACTCGATGTCCGCAGGTGTGAACAGCTCGCTCGCCTCCACCAGGCGTGTGACGTCGACCGACTCGGCGGCCGGGCCCAGATACCGTTGCCAGATCGCGGCACGGGCGGTGGCGTCCGGCGGCCCGATCGGGAGCAGGTAGTCGAAGCGGCCAGGGCGCAGGAACGCCGGGTCCAGCGAGCGCACCGAGTTCGTCGCGCAGACCATCAGGTGCTCGTCGTGCTGGCGGAAGCCGGGAATCAGCTTCAGCAGCTCATTGGTCACCATGTGCCCGGGGTCGGCGGCCATTCCCGACCGTTCGCTTGCGATCTCCTCGACCTCGTCGATGAACAGCACCACCGATTCCAGGGCGACGATGTCGGCGAACGCCTCCCGAAGCGCCGTGGCCAGCCCCGCCGGACCACCGGCGGCAGCCAGACGCGAGGGGAACAGCTCGACGAACGGCCAGCCCAGGCGGGACGCGACCGCTTTGGCGAAGCTGGTCTTGCCCGTACCGGGCGGCCCGAAGAGGATCACCGCCTTGGGCGGCACGACCCCGTAGCGCTCGACCAGCTCCGTCTCCTTCAACGGCAGGACGATCCGCCGCTCGACGATCTCCTTCTCGCGCTCCATACCGGCCATGGACCCCCACAACCCGTCCGGCAGTACGCGTCCGCCGAGTGTGTCGAGCAGCCCCGCATCGGCCGCGGGTACGTGGTCCATCGTCTCGTAGAAGACCAGCCCGTCCCGCGCCCGGTAACCCGCGTTCTGCAGCGCGGCCGTTCCGGCGGCCTCCGCGGGAAGCAGCGCGCTGATACGCCGTACCCCCATGGCCCGCAGGCGCCGCTCCAGCTCGGCGAGCAGGTCACTGCCGATCCCGCGCTGCCGCCAGCCCGCCGCCAGCGCCACCAGCAGCACCCACGCCCGGTCCCCGTCGGCCCTCGCGACCGCCACGCCCACGAGCTCGTCACCCACGACCGCCACCACCGCGGGCTGCCCGGCGCGCGCCGCGGCGATGACCTCGGAGATCGGGAACACGGGCATCGCCCGGGCGTCCATCCCGTTCTGGTCCCAGAGCTGAATGGCCTGGTCCAGGTCGTCGTCGTGGAAGTCCCTCATCCGCCACACCGGCATCGCTACGCCACCTCCTCGCAGCCGCTCCCACCAGCCTGCGGGGGAGCGGGGCGGCGCGCACGCCGGAGGCGTGGTGCGGGGGTGCACAGCGGGCAGGGCCCGGACCGCTGGGAGCGGTCCGGGCCCTGCCGGTGCTGTTCAGTGCCGGGTTGGCGCGAGCGGTCACGGGATCCTGCTCCGATCTCATGGCCTAGGTTGTCCCAGCCCTGCCGAGCGGTGGGAGGAACCTCTGCCCGCGAAGTCGGCCGAGATGTGGCCGACGACCTGGTTCGCCACGTCTTCGGAGCGGGCCCGCCAGGTGTCGACGAGCCTGGCCATGGCCGGCTGCTGCGGGGTGCCGACGGGGACCGGGCGGTACTGCGCCCGCACCGAGTCACGCACCACGTCGCCGGTGAGGTCGAGGTCGAAGCGCAGGTCGGTGAAGGACCGGCCGAAGGAGTCGGCCTGGGTGACGAGGCGCCGGCGGCCTTCGGGGTCGTTCACCGTGCACTCGTAGGAGGAGTGGGAGTGGCCGCTGACGATCAGGTCGACCGCCGGCGCCGCCTTCTGGGCGATGTCCTTGATGCGCCCCTCCAGCCGGGCGCCGGGGCCGCCGTCGTCGCAGTGCCCGTCGGCCTGACCGTGGACCGCCTCCCCCTCGTGGATGAGGACGACCTGGGCGCGCACACCCTGCTGGGTCAGCTCCCGAGAGTATCGCTCGATGACGGGAACCTCGTCGTGGAACTCGATGTCCCGGACCATGGAGGCGTTGATCGCGCTGGGGGCGTTCTTGGTCACGAGCCCGATGAATCCGATCTTCTGTCCGTTGGGCAGGATCCGGACGGTGTACGGCCGCAGCAGCGGGGTCGCGCTGCCGCGTTCGGTCACGTTGGCGGCGAGATAGGCGAAGTCCGCCCCGTCGTACGGGTCGCCCGGGGCGCAGCCGTCCTTAGGGTGGCAGCCTCCCTGGACGATGCGCTTGAGCTCCTGCGGGCCCTCGTCGAACTCGTGGTTGCCGACCGAGGTGGCGGTGAGCCCCAGCTGTTCGAGGGCGTGGACCGTCGGCTCGTCGTGGAAGAGCGCCGACAGCAGCGGACTGCGGCCGATCATGTCACCGGCCGCGACGGTGAGACTGTTGCGCTGTCCGGCGCGGGCCTCGTCCAGGAGCGTGGCCATCTGGGGCAGGCCGCCGGCCTGGATGGCAGGCCCCCGGTGCGTGATACGGCCGGCCGCGCCGTCCACCGGGAGGAGGTTGCCGTGCAGGTCGTTGAGGGCGAGGAGCTGGACGGGGGTGCGCGCGGCCGGGGTGGAGCCCGGCGGCGCCGCGGCCGTTCCGGCGAGGAGGAGGGGGAGGAGGGGGAGGAGGGCGAGCGTGGGTGCCCCGCGCCGCACGAATCGATTGATCATGACCGAGTTGTACGGGCGGGACAGCGGTCCTCTGACCTGCCACACCGGCGCCCCGTGTGAGATCACCGCAGAAGTGATCAACCGGCTCCAAAAGATGAACCGGCTCCATCGGTGGGACGGCGTACGGCGCGCAGCCGGAGCTGCACAGGCTCGCCCCGAATGTCCTTCATGTCATATTGGCGACCGCTCTTCTTTGCTTGGCCTTTCCCCACTGGACCATGTCGGCCACGCATGCTGAACCACCGCCATCGCACCGGGGCGTCGGTGGCGGACCCCCCCCCATTGCACGAAGGACCGAATGCCCTGTGCCCGCACCCGTTGTTCTCACCGGTCGCAAGACGCGGCTCGAGCCCCTCGCTCCCCACCACGCCGAGGCCCTCGCCGAGGCGGGAGCCGAGGACCGTACGACCTACGCCTTCACCCCCGTCCCGCACGGCCTGGATGCGGCCCACGGCTATGTCGACCGTGCGCTCGCCGAGCAGGCGGCGGGCCGGATACTGCCCTTCGCCATCGTCGGCGCCGCGGACGGACGGGTGGTCGGCGCCACCCGCTTCCTGGAGCTCGACTACTGGCAGGGCCCGATGGTCTGGCCCCCCGTTCCGGGCGTCCCGTACGGCGACCCGGTCACCGCGGTGCCCGACGCCGCCGAGATCGGCAACACCTGGCTCGCGCCCCGTGCCCAGGGCACCGGCATCAACACCGAGGCGAAGCTGCTGATGCTGCGGCATGCCTTCGAGACCTGGGGCGTCCGCCGGATCTCCTTCCGCGCCGACGCCCGCAATCTGCGCTCGCGCGCCGCGATCGAGCGGCTCGGTGCCACCTGCGAAGGCGTCCGCCGGGCGCACTCCCGCGGACTGGACGGCGTCGTCCGCAGCACCGCGTTCTACTCGATCCTCGACGACGAGTGGCCCACCGTCCGCGACATCATCGAGCTGCGCATGGCCGGCACGGTGTCGACGGCCGTGCTGGACTGTGCGCCGGACACCGCCTGCGCCTGAGCGGAGGAGACGGCGAGATAGCCCTCGATGAGCCGGGTGAGTTCGTCGACGATCGACTCGCGGTCGATCCGCGGGGGATCGAGGACGAAGTTGACCGTCACGGACTCGATAGTGCGCACGAGGACCCAGGCGATCGAATCCACCGGCCTCCCGGCGGGGCGACGCTGGAACAGGAGCGCCGTGGTGACCAGGTCGTCGATACGCCGGACGAAGTCGGCCCGTTGCGGGTCGGCGGAACGCGACGGCTGCTCGTAGACCACGCGGAGCAGGGTGGCGTCGGTCTCGAGGGCGTCCAGCAGCGCTTCGATCGTGCGGCGCACGCTGTCGGTGGCATCGAGGTGGGACACAAACGCGTCGGTGATGCGATGCTGCAGTTGTTCGACATAGCGAGCGAGCACCCGGCCCAGAATTGCTTCCTTGTTCGGGAAGTACTGGTACAGAGATCCCGGACTGATCCCGGCCCTGGCGGCGATACGACTGGTGCTGGTGCGCTCGTATCCCCGCTCCAGGAGGACCTCGCGACCCGCCGCGAGAATCCGTTCGACCATGGCGCGGGAGCGGTCCTGCCGGGGTGTCCGTCTGGTCGCACGCTGCGAGCCGGAGGTCATCAGCCGCTCCCGGAAAGCGAATTGAACGCGAGTAATTAGTCGTGTCAGCATCCAAGCGTGATTCCAGTCCAGGCACAAGACGAGCGAGAGGCCTCCCCTTACCCGCGGCGCTTCCGTGGCGCTCCGGAGCGGAGTCTGCGCATAGGCAAAGTGCTGCGACGCATAGCCCGCGTCGAGCACATCGACGAAGATCTGCTCGACCTGATCGGCCGGCGCATGTACGCCCGTGACGAACCGGGCGCGGACCTTGTGCACGCCATGCGCGCGGGCGACACCGCCGGGGCCGACCGCGTCACCATGGCCCAGTTCAGGAAGGCGCTCGACGAGGGAATCGAGGCCGTACCCGACGCGCCGGCCGCGCTGGTGCGGTTCTTCGCGGCGGTCGACGAGGTGCCGGCCTGGGTCGACTTCGACCTGATCGAACGGGGCGCCGGCGTGGTGCGGCGGATGGGACGTACCGCGGGGGACGTGCTGTTGCAGCTGTCCCTGATCGGCGGCTACCGGTACGGCGGACCCCCCGATCTGCTGGTCGCCACGGGCGGCCTGTCGGGCTCGACGGCCATGAGGCGGCTCGGAGAGACCGAGACGTGGACGCACGCGGTCGTCAAGCAGGGTGCGATGCGGCGGGACGGGGAGGGGTTCAAGCTCACCGTTCACGTGCGCGCGATGCACGCACTGATCAACGACCGCTTCGAGACCAACGGCCGCTGGGACGTGGACCGGTGGGGGCTGCCGATCAACCAGGCCGACCAGGCCGGCACGCTGGGGCTGTTCAACAGCACGCTGCTCCTGGGCGCCCGCTTCCTCGGGTGGCGCGTGAGCGCCGAGGACTCCCTGGCCGTCATGCACCTGTGGAAGTACGTCGGATGGCTTCTGGGAGTGAACGAGGACTGGCTCTTCGACACCGAGCGCGAGCAGAACGTCTTCAACTACCACGTGCTGGTGGCCCAGGACGGCCAGACACCTGCCGGTGGTGCCCTGGCGGCGGCGCTCGTCGACGGGGAACGGCACCTGGACCGCGGCCGGCTGACCTCGCTGCGCGCGTGGTACGCACGGGCCCGCCTGCTCAGCATGCTGAGGTACTTCCTGGGCAAGGAGGGCCTGGAGGACCTGAACCTTCCCGTGACGTTGCCGTGGGCGGTGCCGGGCGTCGTCGCCAAGAACCTCGCCTCGACGCTCCTCGTCGAGCGCTCCGAGCCCGGACGCCGCTACCTCGACCGTCTCGGCGGCGAGTTCCGGCGCCGGCGCGCCCGCATGCTCTTCGACGGCGCACGCGAGCAGGTCGGGGCGCTTCCCCTCTGAACAGGCCCCGGAAATTGTCCAGTTGATGCCGTCCGGAGTGCCGGAACGCGCGCGCACCGTTCGCCGTCGGTGACGGACGCCGGGCGGACCTCAGGGGTGGGCCGGGACGTCCAAGGCCCCCGTACGCACTACCGGCGGCCCCGCGACGTGGAACCGTCGGGATCCGCCGGGGCCGTGGGATGTGTCAGCGGCCCTGCCAGTGGGGTGGGCGCTTCTCCGCGAAGGCGCGGGGGCCTTCCATCGCGTCCAGGGAGGTGAGTACGGGTTCGACGTACTGGTCCTGATCGCGCAAGGCGTCCTTGTCGCGGAAGGCGGTGCGCTCGTTGACGACGCGTTTGACGGCGGCGATGGCGAGCGGTGCGTTCTGGGCGACACGGTGGGCGAGCTCCAGGGCCTGGGTGAGTGCCTCGCCGGGTTCGGTGAGGTGGTTGACGAGGCCGAGCTGTTCAGCCCGGGGGGCGGGCAGCGTGTCGCCGGTGAGCAGGAGCTCCAGGGCGATGTTGCGGGGGATGCGCTCGGGGAGGCGGATCATGCCCCCTTCGGGGGCCACGATGCCCCAGTGGACCTCGGGCTGGCCGAAGGTCGCGTTCCGGGCGGCGACGATCATGTCGCAGGCGAGGGCCATCTCCGTGCCGCCGCCCAGCGCGTAGCCCTCGACGGCGGCGATGAGCGGGGTCTTGATCTCCATGCGGGTGATGCCCGCGAACCCGCGGCCCTCGATGATGGGGGTGTCGCCTTGCGCGCGGGCCTTGAGGTCCATTCCGGCGCTGAAGACGCCGTTCGCTCCGGTGAGGACGCCGACCACGAGGTCGTCGCGCGCGTCCAGTTCGTCGACGGTGGCGGCCAGCGCGCGCGCCGTGGCACCGTCGATGGCGTTGCGGGCCTGAGGCCGGTCGATGGTGATCACGAAGACGCCGTCGCGTTCCTCGGTGCGCACCGCCGGGGTGCCGGTGGCTTCGGTCATGATGCTGCTTCCTTTCGCTGCCCCCTGTGTCGTGCCTGGGCGGACGTGTCCTCAGCCGACCACTTCCGCGCCGCGCAGGTCAGTGATCGCGGCATCGTCGTAGCCGAGGTCGCGGAGCACCGCGTCGGTGTGCTCGCCCAGGTCGGGGGCGGGGCGTGGCGGGACCTTCCGCTCCTGGTCCAGTCGTACGGGGCTGTCGACGGTCAGGTGCGGCCCGGCGCTGCCGTCCTCGATGGGGACGACGATCCGGTTGGCCGCGAGCTGGGGGTCGCGGGCGAACTCGTCGATGGTCTGGGCGACTCCGTAGGTGAGACCGGCGGCGTCGAACAGCTCCCGCCATTCGGCGAGGGTCCGGGTCGCGAACGTCTTGTCGAGCAGGCCGGCGATCTCTGCCGCGTGGGCGCGGCGGCTCGGGGTGTCGGCGTAGTCCGGGTTCCGGGCCGCCTCGGGGTGGCCGATGGCCTGGAGGAACAGGGGGACCTGCTTGTCCTCGTTGGCGAAGGCCAGCAGCAGCCAGCGGTCGTCCGCCGTGCGGTAGGCGCTGGCGAGCGCGTTCGGCGGGTCGGCCCGGTCGGCCGGGCGGGGGGCGTTGCCGCCGACGAGCGCGGCCTGCACCCACATGCTCGCCGCCCAGGCGCCCTCGGCGATCAGCGACGCCGAGACGCGCGAGCCCTCGCCGGTCTTCTCCCGCCGGTACAGCGCGGTCATGATGCCGGCGTACAGGGTGACCGCCGTCGGGTGGTCGCCCGATCCGAACGCCGGCATCGCGGGCGCCCCGTCGCGCTGGCGTGTGTAGTCCATCAGGCCACTGCGCGCCCAGTACGCGGTCACGTCGAAGCCAGGGAGGTGGGCGTCCGGGCCTTCCTCGCCGAAGCCGGTGACATCGGCGTAGACCAGCCGGGGGTTGAGGGGCGCCAGGTCGTCGTAGTCCAGGCCCAGCTTGGCCCGGGTGCGGGGCGGGAAGTTGCTGATCAGCACGTCGGCCCACTTCACCAGGCGCTCCAACACCGGCCTGGCGCCGGGCGACTTGAGGTTGAGGGCGATGCTGCGCTTGTTGCGGTTGTCGAGCTGCCAGGGGTAGTTGATCCCGTCGACGCGGGGGTTGGGAGGGACGCGGCTCAGGGCGCGGTAGGCGTCGCCGGTGTGGGGCGGTTCGACCTTGACGACGTCGGCGCCGAAGTCACCGAGCATCACGGCCGCGGCGGGACCGGCGATGAAGCTGGCGAGGTCCACGACGTGGAGCCCCTCCAGCAGGTACGTGTCCGCCATGACGGATCCTTTCTCGGCAGGCCCCGCGCGGCGCCCCGGGCCGCCCCCGGCCGACCGGCGGCGCCGTCGCGCGGGCGCCGGGTCAGTGGTGGGCCGGCGTCGGCGGCGCGGGTGCGAAGGCGTTGTATCCGGTGATGTCGCGGCCGACGATCAGCGCCTGCACGGTGTCGGTGCCCTCGTAGGTGTCGATGGCCTCGATGTCGCATGTGTGCCGGGCCACGTGGTAGTCGAGGACGATCCCGTTGCCGCCGAGCATGTCGCGGGCGTCGGACAGGATGGCCCGCGCGCGGTCGGTGTAGTGCATCTTGGCCAGGGAGACCCGCGGCATCGAGTACTTGCCCTCGTCCATCAGCTGGGCGAGCCGGACCTGCATGCACACCATGTCGGTGATGTCCGCCAGCATCCGCGCCAGCCGGTACTGGATGAGCTGGAAGGATGCCAGCGGCATCCCGAACTGCTTGCGCTCCTTGGCGTACGCCAGGGCGGTCTCGTACCCCGCGATGGCCGCGCCGATCGACTCCCACGCCACGCAGTAGCGCGAGGCCAGCAGGACCTTCTCGGTGTCGCGGAAGGTGCGGGCGTTCTCCAGCTTGTTCTCGGCCGGTACCCGGACGTCCTTCATGGAGATCTGGGCGTTCTGCACGCAGCGCAGGGCCGTCTTGCCGGTGATGGCCTTGGCGTCGAACCCGGGTGTGCCCTTCTCGACGATGTAGCCGCCCACGTGGCCGTCGTCTCCGCGGGCCCAGATGATCACGTAGTCGGCGAAGGTGGCGTTGCCGATCCACCGCTTGTACCCGTTCAGCACGTACGAGTCGCCGTCCCGGCGGGCTTCCGTCTGGAGCTTGACCACGTCCGTGCCGTGCGCGGGCTCGGTCAGGCCGAAGGCACCGATCTTCTCCATCCGCGCCATCGGGGGCAGGAACCGCTGCTTCTGCTCCTCCGAGCCCAACAGGGCGATGGAGGCCATGGCCAGGGCCGAGTGGACGCCCATGAACGTGGACATGCTCAGGTCGCCTCGGGCCAGCTCCAGGATCACGATCCCGGCCGTCAGGTTGCTCATCCCCGGGCTGCCGTAGCCGGGGATCTGGAAGCCGGCGATGCCCAGCTCCGCCAGCTTGGGCACCAGCTCGTGCGGGAACTCGGCGCGCTCCCAGTAGGGATTGATGATCGGGATGACCTCCCGGTCCATGAACTCCCGGACCTTGTGCCGCAGTTCCTGCTGCTCGTCCGTGAGGAGCTCCCCGAGCAGGTAGTAGTCGGAGTGTTCCGGGCCGCCCAGCACCGGCGGCTGTACCACCTGCCCGTTCCCGGCCGGGCCCACGGCGCCCAGAATCCCCTCGCCCATGCCCTGCGGTGTGCCTTGCGTCGCGCTCATGTGCTGCGTTCCTTCCGAGTTCGCCGTGGATCAGTCCGTGTTCCGTGTGCGGAGACACCCGTGCGGGCGCCTAGTCGAGACTGCTCGGGCCCGCCAGGCCAGTCAGGCTGTGGGGGAGTGCGGCCATGTCGCGCTGTTCCCCGCCCGCCGCGGTACTGCCGGGCAGCGGGACCGCGCGGATATGGCCGCCGAGGTCGGAGACATAGGCGACGCCCGCCTCGCCGTCCACGGCGAGGCCGATCGCCTCCTCGAAGCCGTCGGCGAGGATCTCGGGGGTGCCCCCCGGCTCGCCGGCCGCCGGAAGGGGGGCCCGGTTGAGCGTGTTGCCCCTGGGCGGAGCGCCGCGGTCGGTCCAGTACAGCCAGTCGCCCTCGACGTGCAGATCGATCGGCTCGGGCAGCCCGCTCCACGGAACCTCGATGTCCGAACGGTTCCCGGCACTCTCGCCGGGCGGAATCTCCAGACCGGCACGGAAGACACGGCCCTTGCCGCCCTTGGCCGGTCCCTTCTGGGTCCAGTACAGGTGGCCCCGGGCGGCATCCACCGCCACGCCGACGCACTCGCCCATGACGCCCTCCTCGGGCGGGTTCACGACGAGGTCGGTCAGGCCGCTGCCGTCCACGCGGACCCTGCTGACCCGGTGGCCCTCGCGGTCGCCCCAGTACAGCATTCCGGCGCCGTCGGAGGTCAGCTGCTTGCCGGTCGTGATCGCCCCGACGGGGACCACCGCACGCGGCGCGCCGCCGTCGAGGTCCCACGCGTGCACGCCGCCGTTGCGCCGGGAGAAGTCCCATCCGGCTTCGCCCGGCTTGGCGGGGTCGGCGAGGGGTTCGCCCATGGTGGTCCAGTAGACCGTTCCGGACTCCACGACCACGCCGTCCGGGAAGGCCCCCGCGTCCTCGACGAGGGTCTCGACCCGGCCGTCCGGAAGGCTCACCCGCAGCACTTTTCCCGGTACGACCTGCAGCGCGAGCACTTCCTTCCACACAGTCGTCACCTTCCTCCGGGCCACTTGGCGAGTTCGTCCCGACGAGACGGAGGGGGACCGCCGGTCACTGCCCTTCGCCGGGCGTGGCCGGAGGCTCCGGCCAGCCCAGCGGCTCGAGGACGGCGCGTGTGCGGCCGTCGCGGAGTTCGGCCAGCCGCTCGTAGGCCGCCTCGCCGGTGCCGTAGGTCTGCTCGACCTCGTCGAGCACGCTGCCCATGTCGGCCGGGTCCGGCTCGCCGACCTCGAAGGTCATCTGGGAGGCGACGTGCGTCACGAGGTGCCGCATTCCTTCCGGGCCGCCGCCGAGGACGCCGCTCTGGAACGGCCCGATCGTGGCGTACCGCAGGCCGAGCGACGCACGGACCAGATCGTCGAGGTCCGCCACGTCGATCACGCCCTGCTGGACGAGGTAGGTGGCCTGATCGTTGAAGACCTTCTGAAGACGGTTGCCGACGAACCCAGGGATCTCCTTCTTGAGCCGGATCGGCAGCTTGCCCAGCTCTCGGTAGACCTCCATCGCCCGGTCGACCGACCGCGCGGACGTCTCCGGCCCGGGCACCACCTCCACCAGGGGCATGAGCTCCGGGGGGTTGAACGGGTGGCCGATCAGGATGCGGTCGGCCGCCGGGTTGCCCTTGGCGATGACGGACGGCAGCAGTGACGACGAGGAGGACGCCAGCACCACGTCGTCGCGCGTGTGAGCGGCGAGGGTCGCGAACATCTCCTCCTTGACCGGGATCCGCTCCGGCCCGGACTCCTGCACGAAATCCGCGCCCGAGGCGGCCTCCGCCAGATCGGCGGTCGCGGTCACCGGAAGTCCGGCGAGATGCTGGTCCAGCACCTCCCGCAGATCGGACCGGGGGTCGCTCACGCGCACCTGCCAGCCGGCCGCACCGAACAGTCGTGCCCAGGAGATCCCGATCACTCCGGCACCGACGATCGCCACTACGGCCACGTAGAACCACTCCAAGGAGTACGTGAGGGAATCCGGCTCACACAGGGTCGACCTCAACCCCCAAACCATGACAATCCAGGCCTGTTGTTTCGGCAACTCGACCCCTCGGCGCACGCTGCTCGGGTGAGGGCGACGGAGATGCCGGACGCGCCGCTACGTCAACAGGGGAGGGCCTGCCCTCTCACGCGCCCCAGAGCGTGACGTGCACCGGGGGCCGGAACCGGGAGGGCGGGACGCCCGCACCGGGCGCGCGCATGACGCGGGTCGCCGCGGGCGTGCGCAGGAAGTGCAGGAACGCGTCGGTGGCCGGGGAACGATGCTCCGGCTGCAGGACGGTGGCGTGCCACGTGGCGTCCGACGGCGTGGCCGGAGTCTCCAGGATGCGCAGCTCGTCACGCAGGATGCGGGGCGACACCAGATGGGCCAACGCCGGTGCCACCCCCGCGCCCTCGGCGGCTGCCGCCCAGGTCGCGGCCTGGTTGGGGAAGACCCACACATGCTCCTCGGCCACGCCGAGCCGGCGCAGCAGCCGCCCGGAGTCCGCGTCCGGATCCGTCCCGGAGGAGTCGACCAGCCACGACCACCGCGGCGGCGGACCGGGCGGCCGCGGCGACCTGGCGCCGGTCACCACGACCAGCTGGGTGCGGAACAGCGGCTCGCTGAGCAGTTCGCCCCCGCGGGCCGCGCCGAGATACGGCCCGAGCGCGACGTCGGCCAGCCGGTTCTCCACCAGCACCCGAATCTCGTTGCCGGAGGCCACCCCGAACGAGGTCTCGGTCCTGCGGCCCGAGCGGCAGGCGAAGGCCTCCACGAGCGACGGGAGCACGAACTCGGCCAGCGTGCTCGTGGCGACGACCCGCAGTTCGTCGGGCGCACCCCGTGCCGCCCGCACCGCGGCCTCGGCATCCGCGCTCAGTGCGACCATGCGCGATGCGACCGGAAGCAGCCGCGCCCCGGCGGGCGTCAGACGCATCCCACCACCGCCGGTGCGCCGGATGAGCGGATCGCCGAAATGGGTCCGCAGCGCGGCGAGCGCCTGCGACACCGCGGACTCGCTCACGTCCAGAGCCCGCGCCGCGGCGCCCACCGAACCGAGCCGGGCAACCAGCACGAAGGTGCTGAGCTGCGTGACGGTCACCCTCCGATTTTCTCGCGTTCGGAGCGATAAGTGAATGCTTATCCACCCATTGCACGGCCGGTACGGAAGAGCGCAGCATCACTGCAGCAACGGGCACAGCGATCCAGGAGGGCCCGATGCAAGTACCGGCTGCATTCCAGTACGAGAAGGCCACCAGCCTCGAGCAGGCGATCGAACTGCTCACACGGTACGGCCCCGAGGCCCGGGTGGTGGCCGGCGGACACAGCCTGCTGCCGATGATGAAGCTGCGGCTGGCTCAGCCCGAAGCCCTGATCGACATCAACGGTCTCGGCGAGCTGGCGCTGATCCGGGTGGACGGGCACGACCTGGCCGTCGGAGCGATGGTCCGTCACGCGGAGCTGCTCGCGTCGCCGGTCGTCGGCGAGCATTTCCCCATCCTGCGGGACGCGGAACGGGTCATCGCCGATCCGCTCGTACGCAACCGCGGCACCGTGGGCGGCTCGCTGTGCCAGGCCGATCCGTCGGAGGACCTGTCCGCGGCGTTCTCGGCACTGCGGGCGACCCTGGTGACCCAGGGCCCCGGCGGCAGGCGCACCATCGGGATCAGGGAGTTCTTCCGCGGACCGTACGAGACCTCGCTGGACGAGGCGGAGCTTCTGGTGGAGATCCGCGTGCCCATCCGCTCGCACGCCAGCGCCTACCGCAAGGTCGAGCGCCGGGTCGGTGACTGGGCGGTCGTCGCCGCGGGAGCGGTGCTGGAGATCTCCGGCGGGGTCATCACCGAGGCCGGGATCGGCCTGACCGCGGTGGGTGCCCCACACTTCGTGGCCGAGCAGGCCGAGGACTTCCTGCGTGGCGGACGGCCGGACGACGAGGCCTTCGTCGAGGCGGGCCGGATCGCCGCGCAGGAGTGCAGGCCGACGGCCGACCAGCGCGGCCCGGTCGACTACAAGCGGCACCTGGCCGGAGAGCTCACCACGCGGGCGCTGCGCGCCGCCGCCGCACGTGCCCGGGGGCAGGAGGCGTGACATGCGGATCACCGTGACCGTGAACGGCGAGCAGCACACGAGGGACGTGGAACCGAGGCTGCTGCTCGTGCACTTCCTGCGCGACGAACTCGGACTCACCGGCACCCACTGGGGCTGCGACACCTCCAACTGCGGTGTGTGCACCGTCTGGTTGGACGGGATGCCGGTCAAGTCCTGCACCGTGCTCGCGGTGATGGCCGACGGCCATGAGGTGCGGACCGTCGAAGGCCTGGCGCACGGGGCCGAACTCGACCCGGTGCAACAGGGGTTCATCGCCTGCCACGGGTTGCAGTGCGGCTTCTGCACGCCGGGGATGATGATGACCGCCCGCTGGCTGCTCGACCACGACGACGATCCGTCCGAGGAGGACATCCGCGAGGCCATCTCCGGACAGGTGTGCCGCTGCACCGGTTACGAGAACATCGTGCGCTCCATCCGCTGGGCCGCCGAGCACGGCGGCGGGCGGGCGAGCGCCGATGCGGGCACCGAGCCGGCGCCCGGCCGCGAGGAGGTGCGGGCATGACGACCACCGAGGAACGGCCGGTCGGCTTCGGACGGATGCCCCGCAAGGAGGACGCGCGGTTCGTCCGCGGTCACGGGACCTACGTCGATGACGTACGACTGCCCGGGATGCTGTACGGCGCGATCCTGCGCAGCCCACTGGCGCACGCCCGGATCGTGTCGATCGACACCAGCGCCGCCGAGGCGCACCCGAAGGTCAAGGCCGTGATCACCGGGGAGACCCTGGCCGGCCTCGGGCTGGCCTGGATGCCCACGCTCTCGTACGACACGCAGGCGGTGCTCGCCACAGACAAGGTGCGCTTCCAGGGCCAGGAGGTCGCCTTCGTCGTCGCCGAGGACCGCTACGCAGCCCGGGACGCCCTCGAACTGATCGACGTGGAGTACGAACCGCTCCCGCCGGTCGTCGACGCGCGGCGGGCGCTCGACCCGGACGCGCCGGTGATCCGCGACGACAAGGAACATCAGACCGACAACCACATCTTCGACTGGTCGGCGGGCGACAAGGAACGCACCGACGAGGTCTTCGCGGGCGCCGAGGTCGTGGTGGAGCGGGACATGCTGTATCCGCGGGTGCACCCGGCGCCGCTGGAGACATGTGGCACCGTCGCGGACATGGACGCCGTCACCGGGAAACTGACGGTGTGGTCCACCACGCAGGCCCCGCACGCCCACCGCACGATCTACGCGATGGTGGCCGGCATCCCGGAGCACAAGATCCGGATCATCTCCCCGGACATCGGGGGCGGCTTCGGCAACAAGGTCGGCATCTACCCGGGGTATGTGTGCGCGGTCGTCGGCTCGATCGTCACCGGCAAGCCGGTCAAGTGGGTGGAGGACCGCTCGGAGAACCTGATGAGCACGTCCTTCGCCCGCGACTACCACATGCACGGCGAGATCGCGGCGACACGCGACGGCAGGATCCTGGGCCTGCGGGTCCAAGTGATCGCCGATCACGGCGCGTTCAACGCCACCGCGCAGCCCACGCAGTTCCCGGCCGGCTTCTTCGGGGTGTTCACCGGCTCGTACGATCTGGCCGCCGCGCACTGCGCCGTGACCGGCGTCTACACCAACAAGGCGCCCGGCGGTGTCGCCTACGCCTGCTCGTTCCGCGTCACCGAGGCCGTATACCTCGTCGAGCGGATGGTCGACGTGCTCGCCGCCGAACTCGGCATGGACCCGGCCGAGTTGAGGATGCGCAACCTGCTGCGGCCCGGGCAGTTCCCGTACCGGACGCAGACGGGGTGGGAGTACGACTCCGGCGACTACCCGAAGGCCCTGCGGCTGGCCATGGACATCGCGCACTACGAGGACCTGCGCCGGGAGCAGGCCGAAAAGCGCGAGCGCGGCGAGTTGATGGGCATCGGGGTCAGTTTCTTCACCGAGGCCGTCGGCGCCGGCCCCCGCAAGCACATGGACATCCTCGGGCTGGGCATGGCCGACGGCGCCGAACTGCGCGTGCACCCGACCGGCAAGGCCGTCCTGCGGATCTCGGTGCAGACCCAGGGGCAGGGCCACGAGACGACGTTCGCCCAGATCGTCGCCGAGGAACTGGGCATCCCGCCCGACGACGTCGAGGTGGTGCACGGCGACACCGACCAGACTCCGTTCGGGCTCGGCACCTACGGGTCGCGCTCCACGCCCGTGTCCGGCGCGGCGGCCGCGATGGTCGCCCGCAAGGTCCGCGAACGCGCGAAGATCGTCGCCTCCGCGATGCTCGAAGTGAGCCCGGACGACCTGGAATGGGAGAAGGGCCGCTGGTACGTCACGGGAGACCCCGACCAAGGACGGACCATGGCCGAGATCGCGCTCGCCGCACACTCCAACCTGGAGCTGCCCGAGGGCGTCGAGGGCCACCTGGACGCGACCTGCGTCTACAACCCGCCGAACCTCACCTTCCCCTTCGGCGCGTACATCTGCGTCGTCGACGTGGACGCGGACACCGGCCAGGTGAAGGTCCGCCGGTTCATCGCCGTGGACGACTGCGGCAACCGGATCAACCCCACGATCGTCGAGGGCCAGGTGCACGGCGGACTCGCCGACGGCCTCGGCATGGCGCTCATGCAGGTGATCGCCTTCGACGAGGACGGCAACTGCCTCGGCGGATCGTTCATGGACTACCTCCTGCCCACCTCGGTCGAGTGCCCGTCCTGGGAGCTCGGCGAGACCGTCACCCCCTCCCCGCACCACCCCATCGGCGCCAAGGGCGTCGGCGAGTCCGCCACGGTGGGTTCGCCCGCCGCGGTGGTCAACGCCGTGGTCGACGCGCTGAAGCCGCTCGGCGTACGCCATGTCGACATGCCGCTGACGCCCGCCGTCGTGTGGCGCGCCGCCCAGGGCCGGCCGCTGCGCACCGACCTGGCGATCACCTGAGGCGCCCGCGATGACGAACACCGAACTGCTGACCCGCGCGGACGTGCTCCGGCACGGCCGGACCCCGTTCGTCCTGGCCACCGTCGTCCACGCGGAACGGCCCACGAGCGCCAAGCCCGGGGACAGCGCGCTGGTGCTCCCCGACGGCACCGTCGAGGGCTTCGTGGGCGGCAGCTGCGCCGAGACGACGGTGCAACTGCAGGGCCTGCGCGTGCTGCGGACCGGCGAGTCGCTGCTGCTGAGGATCACGCCCGGCGCGGACACCGGCCCCGACGGCGCACCGGAGCCCGTCGACGGACTGGTCACGGTGGCCAATCCCTGTCTGTCGGGCGGGACGCTCGACATCTTCCTGGAGGCCAACCTCCCCCCGGCGCTGGCGTACGTCTACGGACATGCCCCCATCGCCCGCGCCCTGCTCGACGTCGGTCGTGTGCTCGGCCTGGACGCCCGGCCGGCCTCGCCCGGGGAGCCGCTGCCGCCCGATCTGCACGTCGTCGTCATCGCCACACACGGCCGCGACGAGGAGGCCGTGCTGATCGAGGCCGCACGCGCCGGGGTCCCGTACATCGGGCTGGTGGCCAGTCCGAAGCGCGGCGCGGCGGTGCTCGCCGGGCTGGGTCTCTCCGAGGAGCAACGCGCGCGCGTCCACACACCGGCCGGCCTGGACATCGGCGCGCGGACCCCGGGGGAGATCGCGCTGTCGGTGTACGCCGAGATCATCGCGTTGCGGCCGAAGACGGCCCGAGCCGCGCGCCCCGAAGCCGGCTCCGCCGCGCCGCAGGCCGTGGCCGAGGGCGTGGATCCCGTGTGCGGCATGACCGTGGCGATCACGCCCGACACGCTCTCCCTGGACCGGGCCGGCAGCAGGGTGTACTTCTGCGGCCCGGGCTGCCAGCACGCCTTCGCCGACGACCCCTCCCGATACGCGCATGCCTGACCTCGACCCCCTCGTACCCGATGTCCCCGCCCTGCGCTCGCGTCTGGACGCAGTCGGCTACCTGACCGACGACGCCCTGGCCACAGCGCTGTTGCTGGCCGTGCGCATGCGGCAGCCGATCCTGCTGGAGGGCGAGCCCGGCGTCGGCAAGACCGAGGCGGCCCGCGCGCTCGCCGCGGTGCTCGACACCCCGCTGATCCGGCTGCAGTGCTACGAGGGACTGTCCGCGGCCGAGGCCCTCTACGAGTGGAACTATCCACGGCAACTGCTGGCCATCCGGCTGGCCGAGTCCCGCGGTGAACCCCTGGGGGACGCCGACCTGTTCACCGAGGACTACCTGCTGCCACGGCCGCTGCTCGCCGCGATCTGCCACCCGGGACCGAGACCGGCGGTGCTGCTCATCGACGAGGTGGACCGCGCGGACGACGAGTTCGAGGCGTTCCTGCTGGAACTGCTCGCCGATGCCGCGGTCACCATCCCCGAACTGGGCACCCGGACGGCCGCGGTGCCGCCGGTGGCCGTCCTGACCTCCAACCGCACCCGGGATCTGCACGACGCACTCAAACGCCGCTGCCTCTACCACTGGATCGACTACCCGGACACCGCACGCGTCGCCGCGATCATCCGCAGACGGGTGCCGGAGTCGGCCGACTGGCTGGCCGCGAGCGTGGCGCGCGGGGTGGCGCACCTGCGTGCTCGACAGGAGCTCACCAAGCCGCCCGGCATCGCCGAGGCGATCGACTGGGCGGGCGCGCTGCGCGCGCTGGGGCTCTCCGTTCTCGACGCCGACGCCGCCGACCGCACCCTGGGGGCCGTACTCAAATACGCCGAGGACCTGACGGCCGTACGCCGTGCGGGACTTGCGGAGCTGATCGACGCGGAGGCAGGCTCCGATGGCTGACCTGCCGGAACTCGCCGCCTCGCTCACCGCCGCTCTGCACGACGCGGGGATCGCGGTGGGCCCCGACCGCACCCGCAGCTTCGCTCGGGCGCTCACCCTGCTGCCACCGTCGACCACGCGCGAGCTGCGGCACTGCGCGCTCGCCACCCTGGTGTCCGACCCCGAGCAGATCGCGGCGTTCGACGCGGTCTTCCGGGAGGTCTTCGGCGGGCCGGCCGACCGTGGAGCACAACGCGGGCAACCCGGCGACCCGGCCCGATCGCTCCCGAACACCGCTCCCGGCCGCGTCCCCGGCGCCCGGAGGACCACGGCGGCCGGATGCGCCCGGGAGCCGGACGCAGAGCCGCGGGAGGCTCCCGTCCCCCTCGCCGCCAGTCCGCTCGACCGTCTCGCCACCCGCGACTTCGCGGACCTGTCGGCCGAGGAACTGGCGCGACTCTCCGAGGTGATGCGCACCCTGGTGCTTCGCACCCCGACCCGGCCGTCCCGTCGGCGCCGCACCGCGCACTCCGGTGCACGCATCGACGTACGCCGCACCCTCTCCACCAGCCGACGCACCGGCGGATACCCTCTGCGGCTGCGCCACTTCGAGCTTCGCGTCCGCCCCCGCGACCTCATCGTGCTCTGCGACATCTCCGGATCGATGGAGCCCTATGCCCGCGCGATGCTGCAACTGATCTACTGTGCCGCCCGAGCCGCCCGCGCCGAGGTCTTCACCTTCGCCACCCGGCTCACACGCCTCACCCCCGCCCTCCGGCGGACCGGGCCGGACGATGCCCTGGCACGGGCCGGACGGGCGGCCCCGGACTGGTCCGGCGGCACCCGGATCGCGCAGTGCCTCGCGGAGTTCAACGAGCGGTTCGGCCGGCGCGGCATGGCGCACGGCGCCGTGGTCGTCATCATCTCCGACGGCTGGGACACCGGCACGTCCGCCGATCTCGCCACCCACATGGCGCGGCTGTCCCGGGTCGCCCACCGCGTCGTCTGGGTCAACCCGCGCACGGCAAGCCCGCGTTACCGTCCGCTCGTGGCCGGCATGGCCGCGGCGCTGCCCTACTGCGACGCCGTCGTCAGCGCCCACAACCTCGCGGCCCTGAACGACTTCACCGCCGCTCTGTCCGCCCCGCGCCGCCGCCGATGACCACCGCTGTGGCGCTCGCCATGCGGGTCTTCGAGGGCCGTTGCTCACACTGACGGGACAGTCGGTCGGGATCAGCGTGAGTCCTGCGAAACCTGGGAGACGCCATGCCGACGGACCGGCAACGTCACACGCCGGAGACCGTCACCGTCAGGCCGGCGTCGAGTCGGCGTCCTTGGCGTCGCTCTTCCCGGAGTTCTCCTTGCGTACCGTGCAGTGAAGCGTGTCGTGTTCCACGTCGGCGACGATCGTGTCCCCGGGCCCGGCCTCGCCGCTGAGCAGGAGGGAGGCGATGTGGTTGTCGAGTTCCGTCTGGATCGTGCGCCGCAGTGGACGGGCGCCGAACTCCGGCTGGTAACCGTGGGCGACGAGAAGCTTCCTGGCCGCTGCCGTGACCTCCAGCGTCAGGCCCTGGGCGTGCACCCGATGCTCGCTCTGGTCCAGCAGATGGTCCAGGATCTGCGCCAGATCGGCCTCGGTGAGGCTGTGGAAGATGATGATGTCGTCGATGCGGTTGAGGAACTCCGGCAGGAACCGGGCCCGCAGGTCGTCCATCAACTCGTCCTTGAGCTCCGAGACGTCGCCCTTGTGGTCGAGGATGCGGTGTGCGCCGATGTTGGACGTCATGATGATGACGCAGTGGCGGAAGTCGACCGTGCGGCCCTGTGCGTCGGTGAGACGTCCGTCGTCGAGGATCTGCAGCAGCGTGTTGAAGACGTCGGGATGGGCCTTCTCCACCTCGTCGAACAGCACCACACTGTAGGGCTGGCGGCGCACCTTCTCGGTGAGCTGGCCGGCCTCGTCGTAGCCGACGTATCCGGGGGGCGCGCCGACGAGCCTGGCGACGGTGTGCTTCTCCTGGAACTCGCTCATGTCGAAGCGGATCATGCGATCGGCTTCGCCGAACAGCAACTCGGCGAGGGTCTTGGCGAGTTCGGTCTTGCCGACACCGGTGGGGCCGAGGAAGAGGAACGATCCCACGGGGCGGTCGGGGTCACCCATGCCCGCGCGATTGCGGCGTACCGCTTGGGACACGGCGGTGACCGCCTCGTCCTGGCCCACGATCCGCTCATGCATCTCCTCTTCGAGCTTGAGGAGCCTCTCCTTCTCGGTGGCGGTGAGTTGAGAGACCGGAATCCCCGTACGGCGGGAGACGATGTCCGCGATGTCGGACGCCGTGACGGAGACGACGCCCTCGCGGCGCTCCTCGATCCCGGCGAGCTCGCCCTCCACCTCGGCGATCTGCCGCTTGAGTTCCGAAGCCTTCTGGAAGTCCTCCGAGGCGATCGCCTGGTCCAGTTCACGGCGCAGCTTGGCGATACGGTCCTCGCGGCCGACGACCTCGGTGGAGCGGCCGGCGCTGCGCAGACGCACCCGTGCGCCGGCCTGGTCCATCAGGTCGATCGCCTTGTCGGGCAGGAAGCGATCACTGATGTAACGGTCGGACAGTTCCGCCGCGGCGGCCAGGGCGCCGTCGGCGAAGCGGACCTGGTGGTGGGCCTCGTAGGTGTCGCGCAGTCCCTCCAGGATCTGCACCGTCTCCTCGACGGTCGGCTCCGGCACCATCACGGGCTGGAAGCGGCGCTCGAGGGCGGCGTCCTTCTCGATGTACTTGCGGTACTCGTCGATGGTCGTCGCGCCCACCACGTGGAGTTCTCCGCGCGCGAGGGCGGGCTTGAGCATGTTGCCCGCGTCCATGGAGCCCTCGCCCGTCGCGCCGGCGCCCACGACCGTGTGCAGTTCGTCGATGAACAGGATGATGTCGCCGCTCGCCGCCTGGACGTCCTCGATGACCTTCTTCAGCCGCTCCTCGAACTGCCCCCGGTACTGCGCACCCGCCACCATGCCCGACAGGTCCAGGGCGACGACCCTCTTGTCCTTCAGCGTGCCCGGGACCTCGCCCGCCACGATGCGCTGGGCGAGCCCCTCCACGATCGCGGTCTTGCCCACGCCGGGCTCGCCGATGAGCACGGGGTTGTTCTTGGAACGCCGCGAAAGGATCTCGACGGTCTGCTCGATCTCCTCGGCCCGACCGACCACCGGGTCGAGCTTGCCTGCCTTCGCTTCCTCGGTGAGGTCCCGGCCGTACTCGTCCAGGGTGGTGGCCGGCTGCGTCTGCTTCTTGCGGTTGGCCGGCGAGCCGTCCGCGCGGGCCGCCTGCTCCGTGAGGTTCTCCACCTGCTTCGCGTCGACGCCCTCCGCACGAAGCAGCCGCGCAGCGCCCGTGTCGCTGTCGCTCAGGAGCGCGCCGAGAATGTGCTCGGGACCGATGTAGGAGACCCCGGCCGCCTGTGAGTGGCCGTAGGCGGTGGCGAGCGTGCGCTTGGCCGCAGGGGTGAGACCCGGCTGCGCGGACGGCTCGCCGGCTTCGTGGGGAAGGACTTCGGCGATCTGGGACGCGAGCTTGTCGGGATCAACGCCTGCCTTGGCCAGAAGCCGTCGAGCGGGATCGACCTTCGTGGCCGCCCAGAGCAGATGCTCCGTGTCGAGGTCGGACGTCCCGTCCTCGACCGCCTTCTGGGCAGCGAGATTGAGCAGTTCCTGCGACGACTCCGTCAGAAGGCGTCCGATGGGCACTCGCTGCACCGCGGGCGGCGACGAGGCCGGCGACATACCGAAGAACCGGTTCAACAATTCGCTGAACGGATCGGACGAACCAAAAGGAGAACCGAACGTCATCGACATGACAGCTCCTGGTGCGCGAGGGGAACAGTATGAAAGAGGGGACAGCAGGTGCTCTGCAGCGAGGTCCCGCACTCCGCATGCGGAGCACGGGCTCCTCGCTCCACGGTCGTCAACCGGCAGGCGTGACCTCGACGTTGACGTTCTTCATGAGCGGCTGGTCGCTCTGCGTGCTGTAGTCGCCGATCGCACACAGCACGTTCAACTCCGGCATGTAACCGGCCGCGCAACCTCGCGGAATGTCGTACGGAACGGCCTTGTAGCGGGACACGCTGCGGGTCGTGCCGTCCTTGGCCGTACTGGTGATGTCGACCTCGTCGAACAGCTCGAGGCCGCGGTCGCGCATGTCCGCCTCGTTCATGAAGATGAGCGTGCGCAGATTCTTGATTCCGCGGTAGCGGTCGTCGTCCGAGTAGATCGTGGTGTTCCACTGGTCGTGCGAGCGCATCGTGCCCAGCTTCAGCATGCCGCGTGCGGGAACCACGTCGGGGAGTTCGGCAGCGGAGAACTCCGCACGCCCCGAAGGCGTCAGGAACACGAGCTCACGGGCGGGCTGGGTGAGGCGAAAACCCAGGGGAAGCCGCACGCGGCGATTGAAGTCCTCGAACCCGTCCAGAGCCTTGGCCATGGTGTCGCGGATCCGGTCGTAGTCCTCGGTGTACTCCTCCCAGGGCGTGGTGCTGTCGGGCAGGGCCGCCCGGGCCATGCCGGCGATGATCGCCGGTTCGGAGAGGAGATGAGGCGAGGCCGGTCGCTTCATGCCCACCGAGAGGTGGACCATGCTCATCGAGTCCTCGACCGAGGTGGCCTGCTCGCCGGACTTCTGGATGTCCTTCTCGGTGCGGCCCAGGCACGGGAGGATGAGCGCCTGGCGTCCGTGGACCAGATGGCTGCGATTGAGTTTGGTGCTGACCTGGACGGTCAGATCGCACTTGCGCAGGGCAGCTGACGTGTACGGCGTGTCCGGCGCGGCAAGGGCGAAGTTGCCCCCCATGCCGACGAACACCTTGACGTCGCCGCGGTGCATGGCCTCGATGGTGCCCACCGTGTCCAGGCCGTGCTCCCGAGGGGGATCGATCTTGCAGGCAGCGGCCAGGCGGTCGAGGAATTCCTTGGGCGGCCGGTGATCGATTCCGCAGGTGCGGTTCCCCTGCACGTTGCTGTGCCCCCGCACCGGCGAGGGTCCCGCGCCCTCCCTGCCGAGATTGCCCCGCAGGAGAAGCAGGTTGACGATCTCGCGGACCGTGTCGACACCGTGCTCGTGCTGGGTGATCCCCAGGCACCAGCTGAAGACGCTGCGGTCGGCCTCGCAGTAGACGCGTGCCGCTTCTTCGATCGCGGCCCGGCCGAGGCCGCTCTGCAGCTCGATCTCGTCCCAGGACGTGGACTCGCACAGCTCTCGGTACGCCTCGAAGCCCGCCGTGTACCGGTCGATGAACTCCCGGTCGAGCGCCTTCGGATCGCTCTCCGCCTCGGCGAGGACGGCCTTCGCCATACCGCGGAGAAAAGCCATGTCGCCGCCGATCCGCGGCTGGAGGTTCAGCGTGCTGGTGGGGGTGGACCGGAACAGAGCCATGTCCATGATGTCGTGCGGAATGATCGTTCGGGTCGCTCCGGCTTCGACGATCGGGTTGACGTGGACGATCTTCGCGCCGCGCTTGTGCGCCTCGGCCAGCGAGGTGAGCATCCGCGGGGCGTTGGAGGCCACGTTGACCCCGAGGATGAACAGCGCATCAGTGACCTCCCAGTCCTTGAGGTCGACTGTCCCCTTGCCCGTGCCCAACGCCGCCTGCAGCGCGCGACCGCTGGCCTCGTGGCACATGTTGGAGCAGTCCGGCAGGTTGTTCGTGCCGAGCTCACGCGCCATCAGCTGGTAGAGGAAGGTAGCCTCGTTGCCGAGCCGGCCGGAGGTGTAATAGGCGGCCTGGTCGGGATCGTCGAGGCCGCGCAGCGCCTGCCCGACCATGGCGAAGGCGTCCTGCCACGAGATGGGCACGTACGTGTCGGAGGCCGGGTCGTACGTCATGGGCTGGGTCAGCCGGCCCTGGGCCTCGAGCTCCGCGTCGCTCCAGGTGGCGAGTTCACTGACCGTGTGGGCCGCGAAGAAGGAGGGATCCACCCGCTTGTGGGTCATTTCCCACGTGACGTGCTTGATCCCGTTCTCGCAGATGTCCAGCCGGAGCCCCTTGAGATCGTCCGGCCAGGCACATCCCGGGCAGTCGAAGCCCCGTCCCTCGTGGTTCATCTTCTGAATGGCCCTGGGGCCGTCCACCAGTTCCCGTTCGCGTATCAGGAAGCGCGTCACACTCTTGGCCGCGCCCCAGCCCGCGGCTGGATGGTGGTAGGGGCGGAACTGCGGAGAGGGCTGCTTCCCGGTGCCCTCGGCGGACTGTCCCGACGTGTCCTGGTCAGTCATTGCTACTCCCTACGCGCCTCGTGGACACCCGCGGTCCGGGCTCCACGTCGGCTACGCCTCGTCCAGTGCGACAAGCATGTCCGTGGTTGACGTGAACAACCGCCTTCACGCGTGGCTCGGGCACCAAGTTCAGATCGCCGCGCTACGTGACCCGACCAGCTCCCCCGGGCCCGCCCGCGCCGCCCGCACGGCCGGAGCGGCCAAGCTATCCCCCCGACTCCGCGGCGGGCAGCCGTCGGTGGATCATTCTGGTCAGCGTTATAAGGGGCGTTGTTGCGGCGACCAAACGTGCCGCGGCCATGGGGTGCGCGACCGTGTTCTGCTCTAGCTTCTGGGTTCTCCGGACTGAGAGGACCGTGAACAAAGTGCGATCTCGGAACGTGGTTGTGATTCGCTTCGACGACGACGCCAAGACCTATCGCGCGCTGGCGCGGCTGAAGAAGGCCGACGCCGAGCAGCTTGTCGACGTCCACGCCGCCGTCGTCGTGGAGCGCAGGACGGACGGCAGCCTCTATGTCGCGGACGGGACGGACAACCAGATCGGGGAGGGCGTCACCCAGGGGAGCCTCATCGGCCTGCTCGTCGGGCTGTTGGGCGGTCCGTTCGGTGTCCTCCTGGGATGGGGCGCGGGTGCACTGGTCGGCGGTGTGCTCGACGCGACCAAGGCATCGGACACCGAGGCCGCCATCAGCGCGTTCGCCAAGACGGTGCCGCCGGGGCGCAACGCCCTGATCGCCGATGTCAGCGAGGCGACGGAGAGCATCGTCGACACCGAGGTCGCCGCGGACGGTGGCACGGTGGTACGCCGGTCTGCCCACGACGTGCTGGACGAGGTCGAGGCCGCCTCCGAAGCGGCCAAGGAGGCCCAGGCCGCCGCGGCCGCCAAACTCCATGCGGAACGGCGTGCCGAACGCCGCGAAGAGTTCCACGAGCGCTGGGACCGGATCAAGGACAAGCTCCATCTCTGAGCTTGGCGGAAAGTCCCGCGCCTGCGAACTTCGCGGAGAGTCCCGCACGCGCATTCCCCGCCACCGCGCCGGAACACCGAGAGATGCAGGATCCGGCCGGTGGCGTCTCCGTTCGTTCCCAAGACACCCCATGAGGAGGCGCGGCCCTGTGCCTGAACCGCAGCCTGTTGTCGTACCGCCGGCCAGGGCCGCGGTGTTTCTCGTATACACACTCGCGCCCGGAGGAGAGGACACGGTCCGCGGCCTCCTGGAGGATCTGTCGGGCCTGCGTCGCTCGGTCGCCTTCCGCGCACCCGACGACGGGCTCAGCTGCGTCGTCGGTATCGGATCAGAGGCATGGGACCGGCTTTTCAGCGGGCCGCGGCCTCGACAACTGCACCCGTTCGTGGAGTTGGCCGGCGAACGCCACCGAGCCCCGCGCACTCCCGGTGACATCCTCTTCCACGTGCGGGCCGGTCGCATGGATCTCTGCTTCGAACTGGCCCGGCTGCTCGGCGAGCGACTCGCGGGAGCGGCCACCGTCGTCGACGAAGTGCATGCCTTCAAGTACTTCGACGAACGTGACCTGCTCGGTTTCGTCGACGGCAGCGAGAACCCCGAGGGACGAATCGCCGCCGAAGCGGTGTTCGTCGGTGACGAGGACCCGGACTTCCGGGGCGGCAGCTACGTGATCATCCAGAAGTACGTGCATGACATGGCAGCCTGGAACGCCCTGCCGTCGGACGAGCAGGAAAAGGTCATCGGGCGAACGAAGTCGGCCAATGTGGAACTCCCCGACGACGTGAAGCCCGACGACTCCCACGTCGCGCTCAACACCATCACCGACGAGGACGGGAACGAGCGCAAGATCGTGCGCGAGAACATGCCGTTCGGGAACGTCGGGCGCGGAGAGTTCGGCACGTTCTTCATCGGTTACGCCCGTACCCCGGACGTGACGGAACACATGCTGAGGAACATGTTCCTGGGTACGCGTCCAGGCCTGCACGACCGGATCCTCGACTTCTCGACCGCGGTCACCGGGTGTCTCTTCCACGTGCCGACCGCCACCTTCCTCGACAACCTGCCCGCCGCACCCCGGGACACGGGGCCGGCCGACGGGTCCCTCGGCATCGGCAGTCTCAAGGGAGTCTGATCATGACCATGCTTGGCGCTTCGAGCAATCTGCACCGGGAACTCGCACCCGTCACGCCCCAGGCGTGGAGTGAGATCGAACAGGAAGCCGGCCGTACCTTCCGTCGCAACGTGGCTGGGCGGCGGGTCGTGGACGTCTCCGGTCCTGAGGGCCCCCACCTCGCGGCGGTCGCGACGGGGCACCTCACCGGCATCGAGGCGCCGGGGCCGGGCGTCTCCGCACGGCTGCGCGAGGCGCAAGCCCTGGTCGAACTGCGGGTGCCGTTCAAGGTGAGCCGCGCGGCGATCGACGACGTCGAACGCGGTGCGAAGGACTCCGACTGGCAGCCCGTCAAGGACGCGGCCCAGACCATGGCGTTCGCCGAGGACCGGGCCGTCTTCGACGGGTACGGCGCAGCAGCGATCGACGGGATGCGCCGCCGCTCGTCCCATCAGGCGCTCGCCCTGCCCGCCGAGCCGCGCGACTATCCGGACGTCGTCAGCCGCGCCCTGACGACCCTCCGCCTGGCCGGCGTCGGTGGTCCGTACGCACTGCTGCTCGGCGCCGACGCGTACACGGCGGTCAGTGAGACCTCCGACCACGGACATCCCGTCGCCGCCCATCTCGAGCGTCTGCTCGACGGGCAGCCGATCTGGGCTCCCGCGCTCGACGGGGCATTCCTGGTGTCCACGCGAGGCGGGGACTTCGAGTTGAAACTCGGCGAAGATCTCGCGATCGGCTACTCGGCCCACGACGCCACCCACGTCGAACTCTACTTCCGGCAGACCCTGACGTTTCTGGTCCACACCGACGAGGCCGTGGTGGAGCTGAGGCCGTCGACGAGCGGATGAGCCGAGGCGTGCACCCAGGTCACAGACCGTTGGGGTGCAGCCGGAAGGCCTCGGCCGCGGTGACCAGTTCGGCGAGTGAACGGGGGTCGCTGAGCGAGCGGCCGGTGAGTTCCCGGACGCGGTTCAGCCGGTATCGGACCGTGTTGGGGTGGCAGTGCAGGACGCGTCCGGCACGATCGGCCGAACCGGCGTGGTCGACGAAGGCGTGCAGCGTGTGCAACAGCGCGTCGCGGTCCTCCGGCGGCAGGTCGAGCACCGGCCCCAGTACCTCCTTGGCCAGGCGCCGTGCCTCGTCGGGATCGTAGGCGATCAGCGCGGCGAGCGGACTGCTGCTGAACACACGTACGTCGGCCTTGCCGACGGGGATTTCGGCGAGCGCGGACCGGGCGAGATGAAGCGCGCGGGGTGTCTCGGCGAGCGACCGGTAGGACGGACTCACACCGGTGCGGGCCGCGGCCGTGGCGCGCAGGATGCCTAGGACGGCGTCACGCTGCTCGTCGCGCAGGGCGACCACACCGGCCTGGAGGACGGGGGTGAGCTGCCAGACCGACACGACGCCGAGTTCGGCGAGGCTGCGTTCCACGCCGACCAGGCTCTCCTCCGCGAGGCCGGCGGTCTCCGCGGCCACCACCATCAGCTTCGTGTCGAGGGGCAGGCCCAGCAGCCTGCCGACTTCCCACGAGCCGGACTCGGGCACCAGCTGACCGGTGAACAGCGCGTCTATCAGGGCCGAACGCCGGCGCTGCTGGGCGACCAGCAACTCCGCGGTCGCCGCGCGGTAGGCCTCCGTGAGCGAGAACGCGTGCTCGTCGGACAGTCGCCAGAGGGTGCTCGACGCGTCGAGAAGGGCGTTCAGACTGTCCGGCCAGGTGCTGCTGCGGGCGTGGTCGACCAGCAGGTCCCAGAGCATGGCGCAGCCTATGCGGTAGCAGCGCAGCACCTCGGGCAGCGGCGCCTGCTGGTGCGCGCGGCGCCTGCCCGTCTCGGAGGGGGCCGCCAGATCCGGCGTGACCTCCGGATCGGCGAGGCCCCTGATCATGAACCGGAGGTTGAGCGCCATGGACCTGTGCAGGTCGTCGCCCGGGACGATGTCCTCGTCGTGGTAGAGGTCCATCTGGTTGCGGACGGCCGCGCACACGTCGTCGATCAGCTTGGGCAGTTGTCGCTCGGCCCACGTGACCAGTTCGCCGAGCGCGGCGCTTCGCATCCGACCGCGTCCGTCCGCGATTCGATCAGCCATGAGCGCTTCCCATCGTGCCCCGGAATGGTACCCGGTGCGTCGGGTCGACGCCCTGTCACGGAATGTGCGAGACATCCGGGTGGATGTCCAGAACTAACTAGTGCCGACTGGCGGCGTCAAGTTCGCGTGATGCCGGCCGGCCGCCGTCGGAGCATCCGAGCCCGTTGCGTAGGCTGGCGTGTGCCGTTCGCAGGGCAGGAATGGGCAACAATCCTGGGGAGACGTTTCCCACCTACCGGTTCCATGGTGGGATGCGCCGCATGAGCGACTCGCTGCGTGTCCGTATCGAGCAGTACTACGCCACCGTGCCGTTGCTGTTCTCTGATGCCGAAGTGTTCGGTTCTTTGCGGCTGTTCGTGCGTAGGAAACCAGGTGCTCCGTATTACGGCGGTCCCAGCCATGCTCAGCCCACTGCTGAGGGAGCGTCGTCGGTGACCATCACTGACATTGCTCGGGTACGGGCTCGGCAGCGCGAACTGGGTGTGCCGGAGGCTTTCGAGTGGCTGGCCGAGGCGGCTCCGACGCTGCGTGCCGACATCGAGGCGCTTGGCCTGCCGGTTGCGGAACGCCCGCTGATGTCTCTGGATCCGCACCGACAGGTTGGTCCACGGCCGTTGCCGGACGGCGTGAAGCTCCGTGTGCTGACGGCCGATGATCCCGCATTGCCCGCAGCCCTCGCCCTTCCCCGCTTGGCCTTCGCCGAGGAGGGCACCAGGGTAGGCTCGGCGGGCCGCAAGGAACTGTCGCTGGCAGCCGGGGAACTGGCCGAGGACGGCACCGTGGCAGCGGTCCGCCCCACGATCCGTGCCGGGCACAAAACGCTCATCGCGGCCCTCGCCTCGGACGGCACCCCGCTGGCGGTCGGCCACTACCACCCAGCCGCCGGCACCACTGAGATCGGTGGCATCGGCACCCTTCCCATCGCCCGCCGCCAGGGTCTGGCCGCAGCCGTCACGGCGGCCCTGGCCAGCCACGCTCGTGACCACGGGGTGGGTACTGTCTTCCTCGCCTATGCGGAGAACGCCGTCGCTCGCCTCTACTCACGCCTGGGCTTCCGCCGTGCCGGCAGCACCCTTCTCATCGCCAACCAGCCCGCACGATCGTGAGTTCGCGGGTCGGGAAGGGAAAGGCCCTTGAGGCGAAGCTCAGGTTACAGCGATCGTCGCAACACCCCGGCTCGAGGGCTGCGATGTTCGAGGTCCGCGAGGCCCGGACGGTGGCTCAGGGCCGCGGGATGCTGACCCGTGAGCGGGAGGAATACTTCCGGCTCGTGCAGCAGGGCATGAGTTGCACGGAGACGGCCAGGGTCGTCGGCATCAACCTCCATACGGGGCAAGCGATGGCGTAACGGCGGAGTGCGGTTGTTCCAGGCCGACCCGCTGCTTGCACCCGTACACGATTCGGTTCCGGGACGCGCTTGAGCAGCGTGAAGAGGCCGGCTATGACACGCAGGACGACGCGATCGAGCGCCTTACCCAGATCTACGCGGAGAAAAAGAAGACGGCGCCGTCCGTTGCCGAGGCCCGCCGTGAACTCGGCCAGCAGACGGTCGCGCAGTACGCGAAGTAGTGGCGGCCCCGGCAGCGCAGATGACGGAATACTCCACGGGGTGGCACGTGGACAGCTCCATCAACGTGCACATCATCCCCCGCCTCGGATCGCGGAAGCTGAATTCCGTCACGCCTATCGTGGTCGAGCGCTTCCTGGATGAGCTGGAGACGGACGGGGTCGGTCGCGGAAACCAGGTGAACATCTTGCGCACCCTCAAGGCCATCCTGCGCGATGCCTATGGCAAGGGGGCCATGGCGGACGACCCTGTGAAGGGCGTCCAGGAACCTGAGTGTATCCGCGAGAAGGTGGTATCCCGTCCCTCGCCTCCGTGAAGAAGGAGCTGATCGTCGCCGACGAAGATCTCGCGCTCGAGATCGTCATGATGGTGGGCTGCGGCTTGCGTAACGGGGAAGCTCGGGCAGTGAACGTCAACAACGTCGTGACGGACGATGTCGACAGGGTGCACGAGCAGATCCACCCCAACACGCGCAGGCCGGCGAAGCTGAAGCACCGCAAGGCGGGGGAGTTCCGAGAGGTGCCTCCGCCCCGCTCCGGGCGGGAGGCCATGGAGCGGTACGAGGATAAGCACGGCACCACGCGTGACGGCTACTTGCTCCGTGGTCCGAGCGGCCACTACACGGAGCCGATGGAACGTCGGCGTGTGCAGAGATTTTTCAAGAACCTGCCTGCGCAGGACGGTGTCGGCTGTACAGCTTCCGGCACTACTTCGCCTCGAACGCGCTCGGGAACGGGATACCGATCACTGATGTGGCGGAAATGGATGGGACACAAGTCCATCGAGGAGACGCATCGCACCTATCGGCATCTGATGCCGGGCAGCATCACCAAGGCGGCCCGCCTCCTGGACGCTGGTCTGTGGGAAGCGGCCTGAATCGACCTCGGTGGGCAGCCCTCGGATGGTCGTACTGGGTGCGGCTCGGAACTTCTCGGAGGGCAGGCCCCTCCTACCACAGAGAGGGGTCCGCTGGTCCACCAGTTCTGCAGCACGCCGCGCCTGCGGGCCGCCGCACCCCTAGCATGCTGACTGTGCGACCCATTCTCCCGAAGATCGAGGGCGGCCGACTACAGGGCCTCCTGCAGCTCATCGAGGACGGCATCCACCTCGTCGTCGCAGCGCTCCTCGTAGTGCTCGCGGGGCTTCTGACCGTCGGGGTCGTCCACGACGTCATCAGGTCGATCCAGGGGCCGTACCGCGAGGGTACGGTCGTTCTCTCCACCCTGGACAACGGCCTTGTGCTGTTCATCGTGGCCGAGCTTCTCCACACCGTCCGCCTCACCATCAGGAACCAGACCCTCGACGCGGAGCCGTTCCTCGTCGTCGGCCTGATTGCCGGCATCCGCAAGGTGCTCATCGTGACGGCCGAAACGGAGAAGTCCTTCCGGTGGAACGTCGAGGGGATCGAACTGCTCATCCTGGCGGGGCTGATCCTCGTGATGGCGACAGCGACGTACGTGTGGCGGCGCTCGACGCGGCCGGGAGACTACTTCCCGCTCCAGGAGGCGCGGCGCTCCCCGTCGCCGGCGCCGTCACCCACCCCGGGGCGCGGGTCCTGATCCGTCAGCTTCCGCCGCCGCGGCCGCCCGCACCCGCTGCTCCTCGCGAGCGGAGCCGACGTCCCGTTCCAGGGGTGTGCGGCTCACGGCCGTCGCGAGGTCTTCCAAGGCCCGCTTTTGCAGTTCCGCCTCGCGCCGCACGACCGGGCTCCGGTTGCCGGCGGCGGCGTCCTCCCACGCGTGGAGCGCCTCCTCCACGCGCCCCCAGTCCGGATTCCTGTGCTCGCGCACGTCGACCGCCGCCTGCGCGGTGTCCGCCTCCAGGGCCTCGGCGAACCGCTCTGCCTCGGGGACGAAAGGGCTGTCGGCCTGCGGGACGTGGCTCTCCATGAGCATCGCCGCCCGGCCGAACCTCTTGAGCGCCTCCTGCGCCTCCTGCGCCTCGCGCGACGTCAGACCCCTGGGGCGGACCGGTTCCTGCCTTGCCCGGTCGTATGCCTCCTGCCAGGCGGCACGTGCCTCCCGGCTCGCCAGTAGTGCCCTGCGCATGTCGGCGCGATGCTCCTGGGTCGGTTCGGCGTAGCTGCGGAGCACCGCGGCCGCGTAGCGGCCGTTGGCGGCGAGCCAGTCCGCGAGCCTGCCCGGCAGCCGGGGTGTCTCCCATGCGGGGAACACCACGTACGCCAGCATTGCCAGGGCCCCGCCGAGCAGGGTGAGCACCACCCGCTCCGGGACCGTCTGCTCCCACGCCTGGCCGCCCATGCCGAGCAGGAAGACGACGTACGCGGCGGTGAAGCACTGGGAGTAGGCGTAGCCGGTACGGTTCAGCGTGTACTGCAGGCCCGCCGAGACCACCGCCAGCGCGCCGAACACATGGGCGTCCGGGCCCAGGGCCCGCACCATCCCGGTGGCGAGCGCGACCCCCGCCAGGGTCCCGGCGAGACGGGCCACCGCACGCGCGTACGTCCGGTGGAAGTCCGGCCGCATCACCATCACCGAGGCGATGGGCGCCCAGTAGCCGTGACCCAGGGGGAGCCGGGCGGCGATCAGATAGCCGAGCGTGGCCACCGCCGCCAGGCGGACGGCGTGCCGGAAGACGGGCGAGTCCCGGCGGAGCTCACGGCGGACCGCCCGGACGACGACCGGGACCAGCCGGAACATTGTCGGGCGCACCAGGAACTGGGCGTCCGCGGGGCCGGGCGGCGTGGGCGTCTTCCCGCGCGCGCCGCCGCTCCCGGCGATCTCCAACGCCTCGCCGAGCAGTTCCACGAGCCGCTCGGCGGCCTGCCGCGCGGGGCCCTCCAGCACCTCGTGCTCCTCGTCGACGCGCAGGACGTCCGCGCTCCCGCGCGGCACCTCGACGGGAGTTCCGCGGCGGATCGAACGGGCGGCCGCATCCAGGACAGCGGCGGCCGCGTCGAGCAGCTCCCGCGCGCGGTCCCGCCCGGGGCCCTCCGCCGGGGCGCCGACGTCCGGGTCGGCGAGCGCAGCGACTACCGGCCGAATGCGCTCGGCGAGTCCCCGGGGGCCGTGGAGGACGGGGGGACGGGTGCGGGCCTGTGATGGCGTCACGGCGGCCGCGTCCCGGGCCGTCATCAACGGCTCCGGGTCGAACGGGGCGGTCGGGTCGTGCCGCAGCCGGCGGGCGTAGTCCGCCTCGGCGGCCAGGGCATCGGCGAGCGCGTCACGATGCGCCCCCCAACGGCGGATCGGGAACAGCAGGATCAGCACGGCCTGCGCCACGCCTCCGAGCGCGATGACCCCGGCGTGCTCCAGGGCTCGCCCGACACTTGTGGGCAGGGTGACGGTCACCAGCATGCTGCCGACCGTCGTCGCTGCGACGATCCCAGCGGTCGATCCGACGGCCCACGCCATCCCCGCAACAAAGGCCCATACGGCCAGCAGTGGGAGGAACGTCACGAGTCGCCCCGCCGCCAGGTAGCCCACGAAGGTGCTGAGCGCCAGACCCGCGCCCGCGCCGAGCGCGATCACCTTGCGTGGACGCCAGGTGCGCTGGAAGGTGGCCCCACCCGCGGAGTAGGCACCGAGGGCGGCGGACGCGGCATACGCAGGTGAGACCAGCCACAGCGCCAGCCCGATGACGATCGCCAGCCCAGCAGCCGTGCGCAGCGCGAGCAGAGGCTCCAGCCGCGTCTCCTCGATCGTGAGCCCGGATCGCACGACCTCCCCGAAGGCCCGCAGCCACGTCACGGGTGTGAGCCTAGCCGGAACGCCCTGCCGGGTCGCGTCGGCCTGGCTGAGGTGCAGCAGCCGTCGGGCAAGGAAGCCTTCCCACACGGCCCGGGAACATGCTGGCGCGCCGCGACCTCCCTGGATCAAACCGAAGAAGGGCCACCCACCCACTACAGCTCTGCAACAGGGCAGCTCGCCCAACTGCCGCTGACACCGATCGTATAAAGGTTCTAGCGGGGCGTCAGCCGGGGCCGCCCAGCACGATCTTCCACACTCGGGTCGCCACCTGGAGGTTCAGCCGGTCCTCGACGTTCGCGAGGTCGTTGCCGCTGATGTCGCGGATGCGCTGGAGCCGATAGCGCAGCGTGCCGCGGTGGATCGCGAGGGGGCCGTGTGCGCGGCCGTGGGGTGCCGCCGGGCGCTGCTCCGCGGAAGGCTGCTCGCCCGGTCGGAGCAGCGGTGGTACAGGCTGTGCGTCCGACTGCCGGCCATGGGATCACTCCGTTCGGCTTACCGGAGATGTTCGGATTCTTTCTCTCGTACTCGTAGGGCGACCCGACCCGTGCATTCCTGACTCGCCAGACGCAGGCGTGAAGCCACCCGGTTCGTCACCCTGGGGAGTGCTCGAGACCCTCCGTGCGCACCGGTAGGAACCCGGCGTGGGCCACCTGGTGCGGCTCCTGCCGCATGGTCAGCCCCGCGCCCTCGGACAGGTCGCCCGCGACCTCGCCGGAAGGATCAAGCTCGTCAAGGTCGACATGAACAAAATCCACGGGTCAGTCGGCGGCTTCGAGGTGCAGGCGGTGCCGACCCTCCTCGTCGTTTGGACCAGGGCGAGACGCTCGCCGGCAAGGCCGGCGCGGCACCCGTGCACGTCCTGCGTTCGTGGGTCGAGCAGGCGACGGCGGCCGGCAAACCACTGCAGGAGGGTGAACACGATGGACCACCGGGGAAACCCCCCGGAAGCGCAGAACAGAACGGCATGTTCCCAGGTGCGAACCATGAGCTCCTCTACGAAGCAGGCACTTTCGCCCGGCCGGTCCGCCGCGCCGGGTGAAGAAGGCGGCCTGCCGCGAACCCACGAGAAGACGGAGATGAAGGGCGATGGTCATGCCCCTGCGGAGCCACCGCAGTGGCGGAACAACGGAGCGGCGCCTCGGGTGGGCCCGCAATCCGCTGACTGAATTCGACGAACTGCTCACTCAGGTGAGCGGATTGTTCGAGTCCACGGTGGGCGGCGCCGCGTCCGCAGCCGCGTGGACCCCCACTCGCGGACGTCACAGAGACCGACGACGCCTTCGAGACCGAGATCTAACTCCCTGGTGTCAAGAGCAAGGACATCGACGTCGAGGACAACGGACAGGACCTGGTGGACACCGGAGAGATCAAGGAAAAGGAGCGCAAGGGCGTCCTGCGCCATGGCACCGGCCGGACCGGTGCCTTCGAGTACCGGCTGAGACTGCCCGGAGAGGTGGACGCCGAGAAGGTCACAGCGGATATGTCGGCCGGTGTGCTCACGGTCACCGTCCCCAAGGCGGAGGTCACCAAGCCCCGTCACATCCGGATCACCGAGATCAACGAGAGCGGCGGTCATTGAGCCGAGGAGCCCGGCGGTGCGGGACAACGGTCCAGAACCGTCGTGCGCTCAGGGAACGAAAGGAGCCATGAGATGACCGAAACGGGTTTCTCCTCTTTCGACACCATGGTGGACAAGGCCAACCGGCTCCTCAGGGAAATCGAGGAGGCCAACGGCTGGCCCAAGGAACGCCGGAAGCAGTCGTACGCCGCACTGCGCGCCGTCCTGCACGGGCTACGGGACCGGCTCTCCGTCGACGGGGCCGTGCACTTCGGGGCGCAGCTTCCGACCCTGATCCGCGGCGTCTACTACGACGGATGGAAGCCGTCCGAGACACCGGTGAAGCTGAGCGGCGGGGAATTCCTCCAGCGCGTCCGGGACAACTTTCCCTACGCGGTCGACGGCGGCATCGAACGAGTCGTGCGCACCGTGCTGGAGGCTCTGGAACGCCACGTCAGCGAAGGCGAGTGGGACCACCTCAAATCCGGTCTGCCGAACTCGCTGGCCTCCGTATTGCCGTAGCCGTTCGGCGGCACCCGAACCGCCGACCAGGAAAGAGGGTGTGATCCGTCCCGAGGAGAGTCCGGTAGGCGGGCAGCCCGATGAGCGGGAGAGTTCGGCGTTTCTCGGATTGCGCAGCACCCGCTCGGCCTTCCAGATGCCCCTCGCCGAAGGCCGGGCGGTCGGACGTAATGGTGGTAGGTGCGGGCCCCGCGGGACTTGCCGCCGCCGTGTACTACGGTGCCTGCGACAGCCTGACCACGGTGACCGTCGGCCCCGTGGCAACCGGGGGCCAAACCGGTACCTCGTCCCGCATCGAGAACTGCCTTGGCTTACCCTCGGGCTTCTCCGGGGGCGAGCTCATCGAACGCGCGGTGCTCCAGGCCCACAAGTTCGGTGCCCACCTCATGGTGCCGGCCCAGGTCGGCGGGCTCACCCCGCAGGACGACGAGTACGAGGTCTCATGGCGTGCGCTGCGCCGGGATGTCCGACGCTAGATGTTCTGGAACTCGTTCGGCAGTTGCGACATCACATCCTGGAACTCCGTGTCGGGGACGGCCTCTCCCAGAGTCATGAAAACCGCCGCAACGCCCCTGCGCGCCACGGCCTCATCGGCGCCCGCACGCTCACTCACTCGCCGGACGAACTCGGCAACGCCGAATTTCTGGGCGACATCCTCCGGTGGGACCAGGGGCGGGGCGATCTCGGCGGGCAGGACGCCGGCCAAGTGCCTGGCCTCGCCGCCGGTGATCCGCTCGGCCAGCGTCAGCATCGTGGCCCGGGTCAGCTCTCTAGCCTGCTCCTCGGGCACGTGGGCCCGCCGGCTGACGAGCCGGACGAACTCGTCGCTGTCCATGGCGCCTCCAATCCTGCAGCCCATCACAGGTACCGCGCATGCACTGCCCCAAACGGCGATCGAAATGCCGACGCGGACCTCGCGGGCCTGTGCTGAAAGCGCCGGTCACTGCCCGCCCTCTTCACCTTCCTCGGTAAAGGGGCGCACCGCATCCAGCAGGACCCTCAACGCACCGGTGAGCATCCCGACCTCGGCGACGCACTGGGCGTACGGGTCCTGCGGGTACTGCCGCTCGGCCTGCTCGGCCCGCTCGGCGGCATTCGCCAGGATCCGCTCGGCGGCCTGAGCCGCGCCGCGCAGGGCGGCACGTTCGATATTGCCGGGCATGTGATCTCCCCTGGATTCGGGTGTCGGGTACAGGATTCCCCGGAATGCTTAGACATCGCCAGCAGCCGGTTTTGCCGGGAATGCCGCAGGTAGGGCACGAGTGCGAAGTGCCCCGGGACAAAAACTGAGGAGGGGATATGTCTTCCATAAGCGTACGGGGCGTGCTGGACGCGCTGCAGGACGTCGACTTCCCCTGCGGGCAAAGAGGAACTGGTCCAGGCCGCCGAGAATGCCGAAGCGCCCGAGGAAGTGGTCAAGGCGCTTCGCGCCAATCCCCCGGACCAGTACGGCAACCAGGATGAGGTGGCCAGGTCGGTGCGCGTCGACCCGGCATCCGACCTGGACCTGAGCGCGGCGCAGCGCGCGGAGCAGGCCAGTGCCGCCATCCTCATCCGTCCTCGGGTGCCGGACCGCCCGGGGACGGGTACGTCGCGCTCAGGTGCCGTGCGCGTCCCGGACGCCGAGTTCGTCGATGTGCCCCAGCAGGTCGAGGGGGTCGGCGTACACCCGGAACGCCTGGGCCCGCTCCAGTTCGTCCTGCCCGTATCCTCCGGACAGCAGCCCCACTCCGAGTGCCTCCGCCCGCTGCGCAGCCAGCAGATCCCACACACTGTCTCCGACGACGACACAGTCGCGGGCGGGGATTCCGAGCCGCGCCGCGCCCGCCAGGAACAGATCGGGGTCGGGTTTGGCGCGGCTGACTTCCTCGCGGGTGACCGTCGGCACGTCAGGCGGCACGGCGAGTCTGGCGAACATGGGTGCGGCGTCGTCCCGGCGGGCGCTGGTGGCGATCGTCCAGGGGACGCCGCAGTCCGTCAGCGTCCGAAGCAGCTCGGCGGCTCCGGGCAGCGGCCGGATGGAGTTCGTCCAGCCTTCGAAGTGGCGGTGATGGGCGTTCTGCAGTTCATCGGCCTCCTGCGGCGTCAGCCGTACGCCGGTCTCGCGCATGATGGCCTGCACGAGCAGGCCACCGCTCATCCCGATCCTCCGGTGGATCCGCCAGATCGCCAGGCCGATGCCCATCTCGCTCAACGCCTGCTGCCAGGCGATGACGTGCTGGTAGACGCTGTCGACGAGTGTCCCGTCCAGGTCGAAGACGAACGCCGCGGGCCTGGTGGCCGTACCGTCGGACATCTTCCACATCCCTCCCGTCAGCGGCCGGCCCGGGCCGGCCGGGTATAGGCACCGGAGGACAGCCGCTGCGCCCGGGACTCATCGACCGTGTCCTTCAGGGCGGTGCGGAAGCGGCCAGGGCCCCAGGCGCGCCGCCTGACGGCCTGTTCAAGCGCCTGCCGGCCGAGCGGCCCGTACCGTTCGAGTGCCGCCGCCACCTCGTCGATCTCCTCGTTGTGCGACCGGTCGGCCATGACGGCGGTGCGGCTGGTCGGACCACCGGTGCCGGCCATCCCCGGGGCGTACGGCGGACCGCCGGGACCTGGCCGGTACCGGCGGGCACCGGCCCGCTCGTGCTCCCTGCGGTGCGCGGCGCGCTCGTCGCGGGCTACGGTGGCGCCCGGGTGCTGCCAGTCGGACTCGGTCTCCTCGGCGGTCAGCGGCCGGGCGATGTTCTCGAGCGACTGCTGCTCGGCGCGCACCGCGAAGAACACCTCGGCCACGCCGCCGAGCGCCATCACGCCAGCGCCGATCAGGAAGCCGACCGCGACCAGGGTGAGACTGCCGCTGTACACGAACTGACCGAACACCATGGACCCGGTAATGCCGCCGACGGCGGTGCCCACCGCGAAGAACAGGGCAATGCACAGCGCCCGGCTCTCCATCGGGAAGACCTCGCTGACCGTCAGGTAGGCCGAGCTCGCACCGGCGGAGGCGATGAAGAGCACCACGGCCACCAGGACGGAGAACTGCCACGCGGACAGGGCTGAGGTCATGGTCACCACGCCCCGCACGATCGCGATGACCGCCGAGCCGAAGTACGTCGTCATGATCATCGGCTTGCGCCCGACCGTGTCGAACAATCGCCCGAGCAGCAGCGGACCGAAGAGTTGCTGATCGCGAAGAGCAGCATGGAGCGCGGCACCGCGCCAGAGGCCACCCCGAAGTAGCCGCTGAGTATCGTGCCCAGGTCGAAGCTCACGGCGTTGTACAGGAACGCCTGCCCGACGAAGAGGGCCAGGCCCAGCAGCGCCCGGCGCGGACAGCCCTGTGCCGCCACCCGAGCGATCTCCCGGAACGGGATCGACGCCCGCTGCCGTCCGGTGAGGTACCCGCTGGGCGGCGGCAGTTCGATGCCCTCCCGGGCTAGCACCTCCGACTCGATGCGGTCCACGATCTTCTCGGCTTCCTTCTCCCGCCCATGGATGAACAGCCAACGAGGGCTCTCCGGAACGTTGCGGCGGACCAGCATGATCCCCAGTCCGAGGGAGCCGCCGTTGCCGAAGGCCACCCGCCAGCCGACGTCCGCGGGAACCAGGCGGTGTTCAGCAGGACGAAGGGCCCAGGCTCCCGACGGCGGCCCCGACCCAGTAGCTGCCGTTGATGGTCAGGTCGACCCGTCCGCGGTTGCGGGCCGGGATGAACTCACCGGGGCCGACATCGGCGTGAGTACTCGGCCGTCGACGAATGCCATGCTGCGCGCCGGGTATGCGATCGGCATCGGTGCACGGTGACCAAATCGCGCGGTCGGAATCGACCCGGCGGGCTGAGACACCGCGGACGAGCGGGCGGTTCTCGGAAGGTCGGCAATGCACGGCGCATGGGTCAGGAATCCGGCCTCTCGCGAGACGGCACCGGAGCAGTTGGGTGAGGTGTTCGAACTGTCGACGCGCGCCACTTTGATGTTCGAGTCCGCCGGGGAGGACGATGTCGTCGCCCTCGGCGCGTCCTGCCTGCTGTCCACGGGCTGCCGCCTGTCCGCTGCCGCATATCTGCTGCGCGACAGATCCCTGGTCAGGCGCGGTTCCCCGCCCACCGCGCCCGTCCCGACGACCGCGCCGTGGCCGCCGGGATGCCGGCGCTGCAGGGCCGCGACGGCAGGCTGACCTGCCCGGCGGGGCCAGTACCTGGACGTTCGCGCTGCGCCACCGTGACTGCGGGGCCGTGAGCGGCTGTCCCACTCGAAGGAACGCGATCGATCCGCACCCGCTGGACGTCAGGCAACGGCACACCCAATCCATCGATCCCGTGATCCAAACGAGACGGCCTAGGGGAACCCCGCGGCGGGCGGATGTCAGCCGACAGGGTGATCGGGCGTCAGGAGACACCGTGGCACCGGCAACGGCTCGTAGGGGCGTCGTCAGGAAAGTGGCGGCCTTCACGGTACGCACGGCGGTGGGAATCGGACAACGGCTACACCAACCGCACCATCTGGGACGTCGCCTACGAAGATGTGCTGAACGAACTCAGCTACGCCTACGACCTGCACCCCAGCGGAGCTCTGAGGGTCATCCGGGTGCCGGTCGGACTGCCTGCGGCAGTGGAGTCCGTGTTCAGTCCGGGAGTGTGGTTCAGGGTGCAGGGCCTCTGGCACGGAGCGGGCGGCTCCGGTGCCTCGTAAGGCGGCGGCAGCTGTCATACGGCGAACGGGTAGGTCTCGGGGACCTCGCCTTCCTGCCACTCGGCCGTGCGCTCCAGGGGTTCGACTGCCCGGGTCCCATCGATGTGGATGACGCCGTCGAACTGGTCCGACATGCGCGCGCGGAAGTAGTGGCTCTGCCGCTCGGTCTCCGGCCGGTAGATGACGCCGATCGCCCGCTCAAGGCGCGCCTTGCGCAGCGTGTCGGCGGCCAGGGGCGTCCGGTTGAACGGAAGCAGGAACTCCTTCTCGCCGACCTGGTGGAACATGTCCTCGACGCTGTCAACGAGTGCAGGGCGCACCGCCTTGCGCATGACCGGTCCTCCCCAGTCGTCCGCGGCTGTCACCGTGCCGGTGTAGGTGGTGAAGCCCAGCAGGCAGCAGTCATCAGGGTGCGCCTGCCGCACCAACTGGCCGACGTTGAGCTCGCCGCGGAGCGCGGCTTCCGTGCCCCGGGCATCCCCGAGGTGGGAGTTGTGCTCCCACACGACGATCCTGGCGGGGCTGCTCCGCTGGTGGCTGAGATGCTCGGCGAGCGCCTCCAGGGTCTCGACCATGTGGCGGTCACGCAGGTTCCAGGACGACACCTGCCCGCCGAACATCGTCCGGTAGTACTCGGCCGCGTTCTTGACCGTGCGCGCGTTCTGTTGGGCATAGAACTGGTCGTCCTCGGCGAGCAGTCCGTCCCGTCGTGCGTATTGCAGCGCATGGCGCTCCAGCTCGACGAGTTGGTCCACGACCTGCCGCTCGCAGGTCTCACCCGCTCCGAAGGCGGCCTCGAACCCCCAGGCCCGGGCGTCGCCGTCGGTGTTGTAGTGATCGAAGCAGGCGTAGCGCTCGCGGGCCCGCTTCGCCGCCTCGGGATCGACTCGGTCCAGGTAGCTGATGACTTCCTCGATCGAGCGGTACAGGCTGTACAGGTCGAGACCGTAGAAGCCCGCTTTCGCGCGCTCGCCGCCGGAGACCCGGTCGTTGTGTTCCCGCAGCCATCCCACAAAGTCCAGCACCGCAGTGTTCCGCCACATCCAGGTGGGGAACCGCCGAAAGCCGCGCAGTGACTCCTCGGCCGTGACGTCGTCGCTGCGGTCCCGGACGTAGCGGTTGACCCGGTAGGAGTCGGGCCAGTCGGCCTCGGCCGCGACCGCGCAGAACCCCTTCTCCTCGATCAGCCGCTGTGTCATGCGGGCGCGCGCCTGGTAGAAGTCGTGCGTGCCGTGTGATGCCTCGCCGATCAGCACGAAGTGCGCGTTGCCCACCAGGTCGAACAGTGCCTCGTCGCTGGGCACGCCGTCCTCGACAGGGAACGCCTCGGCGTTGATGAGAGCGACCTCGCTCGCGCCCTCCGCGGCCGGCTCCGCGGGCCTGCTCGCCGCCCGGCGCAGCAGCCCCCGCACCTCCTCGTCCGTGATCTGGCGGAAGTCCCAGTAGGACGCGGCGACGGCGAAGAACGGCGACGGGGTGGTGGCACAGACCACGTCGTCGGCCATGTCGGCCAGCTCGCGGCAGGTCGACTCGGGGGCGGCTGGCACCACGGCGACGATCCTCGCCGGCCGGTGGCGGCGCAGGGCCTGGATCGCGGCACGCATGCCGACCCCGGTAGCAAGGCCGTCGTCGACCAGGATCACCGTGCGGCCCTCCAGCTGGGGCGCGGGCCGTCCCTCCCGGTAGGTCTGCTCCTGGCGCAGCAGCTGCCGGGCCTCCCGCTCGACGGCGCTGCGCAGCGTGCCCGGCAGGATACCCAGGCCACGGACGACGTCCTCGTTGAGCACCACCAGTCTGCCGTCCGCGATGGCTCCCATCGCCACCTCCTCCTCACCGGGCACGCCGAGCTTGCGGACCAGGAAGACATCGAGTGGGGCACCCAGGATCGCGGCGACCTCGTACGCCACCGGAATGCCGCCGAGCGGCAGGCCCAGCACGATCACATCGGGATCGCCGCGGTAGCGTTCCAGGAGCTTGGCGAGGACCCGGCCGGCATCTGCGCGATCACTGAAGAGGCGGTTCGACATGGGCAAGCTCCGTGCGATGTGCGTTGCGTGATCGAGGCCGGGTTCCGATGCGCGGCTCCCGGGATCACGGCGAGGGATGCGCGGCTTTCGTCGTCATCGTTGGCGAGGTCATGCCCGCGTGCCCGGCAGGTCGCACGAACCGGCCTCAGTCGACGGGAGAGGTTCATCCTTTTCGCTGTTTCACCGACAGCGGCTCGTGTACGACGAATCTGTGTCAACTGTACGTCCGGCGCCGCAGGCCGGGCCGGTCACGCAGCACCCGCCGTGGCCGGATGCGGGGCGGCTCTGTCACCACCCGGTCACCGGCCCCGATCGGCCTGGTGAGCGCAGGCCCCCTGCCGGCATCGTGGCGCCGCCGGGACCATGACGCCTCGTCAGCCGAACCACCGCCGCGATCGCCCACTGCGGGCGCCGGCGTCCTACCGGCCCGCGGCAGCTGTCTCCGCCGGCCGGGTGTCCGGCTCGGCCTGCTCTTCCATGAATCCCATGCCGAGCGGGCGGGCGAGTCCCAGGACGTCTTCGTCCACCCGCTGCAGATGACGCAGTGCCACCTGAGTGAGCCGTTCGCTGCTGCCACGGCTCCGGCGCCGCCCGCCTTCCGGATCCGGGGCGTGAGGGGCTTCGGAGTCCTTCTGCGCGGGCCCGCCTCGGCGTCGAGAGGCTCCCGGCAGCCACCCTTGGTCTGCAGGCAGTCGATGAGCGCGCCGAGGTTGCGGTCTACGCGTCCTGCCGCCTCGGATAGCCGCGCATCGCTCACGATCCCCCGACTGCCTGGCGCGGGCTGGGCGATGGCCGCGAGATTGCGGGCGTGAACGGTGGAGCAGCTCGACGGGGCGACCGCCACCGAGCTCGGCCACACCCTGGCCGGTCACCTCACGCAGTCGTGACAGCACTTCGCGGATCTGCTCCTCGGTGCGCTCCTGCGTCCGCACCGGCAACACCAGCAGGCCCACCACGACCGCGCAGGCGGCCCCCAGCGCGGACTCGCCCAGCCGTATCACGAGCAGGTCCGGGGTGAAGCTGCGCGGACGCGTGTTGTGTCGTGTGTTCACGGTATCGAGCATTTCGTCCGGGCGCTTCCGCCTGCAGGATCAAATGGCGACTTCGCCTCTTGTGCTGGACGGACGAAGGGAGATACCAGCAGCGGAATGTCCTACTGAGCCGCGCAAAATGCCATAAAATGGAAAATTCCGTCACCCCGTGCACCGTTTGACCAGAGATCGAGGTGACACCATGAATGCCGTCGCACAGGACAACGTCTCAAGGCGCCGGGGGTCTGTCATCGGGTGCCGAACCGGCTCTCCTGGCCCGTGCCAGCCGCACAGCACGCAACAGGCGCAAGGGGAAGAGCCCCACCAACGGTGCCCGTCGCCCGAGGTCCTCGGCGTCCTCGTGGTCGAACGCCCGCGCATAACGCTCCGCGTCCTCGGCGCTCGGATACCGCTTGCTGCCATGCGCCCCGCAATCGCGCTCGCAGCGCCAGCGCATGGTGGTGCCGTCGCTCTGGAAGCGGAACCGGTGTCCGACAAGACGGCAGCGCAGCACAAGAAGGGACGTTACGCCGGACACGGGGCGCGAGCCCGGTCCCCTCGCCCGTACGGCGGATCGACCGTGTCCCGAGGCGGAGGGGCGGCGGCATGACCACCACCTCCGAACTGCGTGTCATCACCACGAAGGTCCCCGCCCGCCTCGACCGGCTGCCGTGGTCCCGGTTCCACTCGCGGATCGTCATCGGCCTCGGCACCGTCTGGATTCTCGACGGGCTCGAAGTGACCATCGTCGGCGCGGTCGCCTCACGCATGACCGAACCGAACAGCGGCATCCACCTCACCAGCGCCGACATCGGCACGGCCGCCGCGATCTACGTGGCGGGCGCATGCGTCGGTGCCCTGCTCTTCGGCCGGCTCACCGACCGCTACGGGCGCAAGAAGCTGTTCATGCTGACGCTCGGCATCTACATCCTCGCCACGGTCGCGACCGCCTTCGCCCACGACGCCTGGTACCTCTATCTCGCCCGGTTCTTCACCGGCATGGGCATCGGCGGGGAGTACGCGGCGATCAACTCGGCCATCGACGAGCTGATCCCCGCCCGCAACCGGGGGCAGGTGGATCTGGCCATCAACGGCAGCTACTGGGTGGGGGCCGCCCTCGGCAGCCTGGCCGCCCTGGTGCTCCTCGACGAGAACCTGCTCCCGGCCGGCCTCGGCTGGCGACTGGCCTTCGGCCTCGGCGGCATCCTCGGTCTCGGCATCATGATGGTCCGCCGCCATGTACCGGAGAGCCCGCGCTGGCTGTTCATCCACGGTCACGAGGACGAGGCCGAACACATTGTCGACCAGATCGAGGACGAGGTACGCCGGGAGACCGGTCAGGACCTGCCCGAGCCGGCCGAGGCCGTCACCGTCCGGCAACGTGACGTGATCCCGTTCACCGAGATCGCCCGAGTGGCCCTGCAGCGGTACCCGCGACGCGCCCTTCTCGGCCTTGCCCTCTTCGTCGGCCAGGCCTTCCTGTACAACGCGATCGTCTTCGACCTGGGCACGCTCCTGAGCGGGTTCTTCGGCGTGGGCTCCAGCTCGGTGCCGTACTTCCTCACCATCTTCGCGATCGCCAACTTCCTCGGCCCGCTGTGGCTCGGCCGGCTGTTCGACACCGTGGGCCGCAAGCCGATGATCACGGGCACCTACTTCGGCTCGGCCGCCGTGGCGGTGGTCCTCGCCGTCCTGCTGGTCAACGGCTCGCTGACGGCGTGGTCGTTCTTCCTTCTGGTCTCGTTGACCTTCTTCGTCGCGTCCGCCGGAGCGAGCTCCGCCTACCTGACCGTCAGCGAGGTCTTCCCCATGGAGACCCGAGCCCTGTCCATCTCCCTGTTCTTCGCCGTCGGCACCGCCGTGGGCGGCATCACCGGGCCGCTGCTGTTCGGACACTTCATTCACAGCGGCAACACCACCCTCGTGGCCACCGGCTTCTTCATCGGAGCGGCGGCCATGGCCCTCGGCGGGCTGGCCGAGGTCGCCTTCGGAGTGAAGGCCGAACAGCAGTCCCTGGAGAACATCGCCAGGCCGCTGACCGCAGAGGAAGCCGACGCGGCCTGGCGGGGCGAGTGGGCGCCCCAGGACGAACGGGGCCGCCTCCGCCCCGCGGACATACGGCAGGCCGCGCGCGAGCGGGACCAGCGGATCGCCGCCCGCACGGCCGGGCGCCGGGCGCGAGAAGGCACCGGGGCGCGGCGGTACCGTCCGGGCGTCGGCGCGGGCAGTTCCTTCTACTCGCCGGGGATGGCCGGAACCACAGGCGCCGCGAGCCGCACCTCCGCCATGGCCGAGCAGCGCCTCGACGAGGAGATCGAAGAACTGGTCCGGGCCCTCGAAGAGAGCGGGCCCGCCACGCGCGAAGGGCTCGAGCAGGCCGTCCATGGCCGGTCGTGGGGACCCGGGCGCTTCGCAGGGGCCTTGCGGGAGGCCGTCGGGGAGTCCCGCGCCCGCCACCTGCCGGACGACCGTTACGCGCCGCCGAACCGGCCCGGCAAGCCGGGCGGAGCATCCGGCGCCCACCGGAACCGCAGCGCGTGAGCTCTGGCCGGTACCGTGCTCACGTCCCCGGCCCCGGTGGTGGACCTGGTCAGGCGGCGCAGGAACCCGTCGTCGTCCGGACGCCGGTCGACCGCCGCCGCGGTCTGTGGCTGTCCGGCAATGCGCAGCCCCTGCTGGCTCCGCTGACAGCCTTGCTCGTCGTGCAGGTCACGCTGTACGCGACCTTGACCCTCGGCATCCGGCGCATCGCCAGCGTGGTCGCCGGCGTGCTGATCGCCGTCGGCTTCACGGACGCCGTGGGACTGACCTGGTGGAGCCTCGGACTGCTCGTCCTGGTCTGCCTCCCGCTCGGCCACCTGCTGCATCTGGCCCCCTGGGGGGAGGAGGTCGCCGTCACGGACATGCTCGTCTTCGGCATGGGCGGGCAGCGGACCGAGGCGCTCGGGCGCGTCATCGAAACCCTGATAGGCGTGACCGTGGGCGTCCTGCTCAACCCGGTTGTGGCCCCGCCCGTCTACGTGGGGCCTAGCGGCGAGGCGACCAGGGACCTCGCGGCACGGCTGCTGCTCCTGCGGATCGGCGACGAACTGGTGCACGGCGCCTCCGCCCGCCATGTGACGGCCTGGCTGGAGGAGGCGCGGCGACTGGATCACCAGACCGCCGATGTGGACGCGGCCCTGGCAAGGGCCGAGGAGAGCCTGCGCCTGGATCCGCGGGGACGTCCGGCACCCGGCACCCGGCTGGTCCTGCGCAGCGGTCTGAACGCTATGGAGCACTGCGCCGTCGGCCTGCGCTCCCTTTGCCGGCCCTTCGCCGACCTACGACTCATGAACCGACTGGACATCGACAGACGCCTGCGCGTCTCGCACACCGAGGACCGCCCGGGAGCCCGGCGCCGACGCGACGGGTCCACCCTGGGAGGTCTGCTGCGTTCGCTGCGGTCCGGCGAACTGCGGGGGTGGTGGGGCGGTCGCGTGGATCGAGCAGGAGCTGGTCGTTCGGCCGCTCCGGACAATGAAGAACACATCGCGAGCTGGGAGGAACAATGCGGAACCGGACACTGAGCAAGATCGGCACCCAGCTGTTGCGTCTGCGCCACGACTCGTCACAGAGCTCACAGGACCGGGCGGCGCCGGCCGACTACGGACTGGACCACAGGCAGGTCGCCGAATTCGTCGCCGGCACGCTGGACGCGGAAGGCGAGGCAGCGCTCGCCCATCAGGTGGCGCGGCTGCTGCCCTTCCACTGGACCTGGCCCAACCGGGTCGCGGAGGAGATGTCGCAGATCATGGACCACATCGGTGATCAGCGCGAGTTGATGGCCTGGCTGGATCGGCACCCCGGCCTGCCACGGCTGGTGGCCCGCCTGTACGTCTTCATGGGCCTCCTCGACAGGTACAGCGCGGTGCCCGCGATCCTGACCGCGATGCGTGAGTACCGGGAGCGGACACCGTATCCGCCGGGCCTGGAGCCCTACTTGGTGCCCGCCACCGATGACGACACGCTCGCGAGCATTGCTTTCAAGGTCGAGAAACTGCTCGGCGAGGAGCGGACCCGGGAGGCCGTCGAACTGGGCCTGGCCACTGCGGCATGGCTGCAGCAGATCGCGCCGCGCGCGCGGGAACTCACTCCCGAGGTCGGCGACTTGAACGAGCTGATGGGGCAGGCTCGACAGGATATCCGGGCGGCAGCAGCCGACATCTGAACACGACTGTCGATAGGGCGGTAAACGGCATGACGGTGAAACTGAACGCGAGGGCGTTCAACCACGCAAAGAAACTGACCGAAGAGGGCCGGATCGTCCTGGACGACCGGGACGAGTGGAGCGAGCACCGGCCTTCGGCAGCGGACGAGAATGCCTACCTCGAGGAGCACGGATTCAACGAGTACGCCAGGTGGTACCTGGGCATCGATGACGAGAGGGGAGAGGAGACCAAGGGCCGGTACAAGTTCCCCTACGGCGATTTCGAGCGCGTCCACCGCTGCGGTGTGCTCTCTGCCGAGGTACGCGCCGGACAGCAGAAATACGTGGACATCGAGAACGCCGCCGCGCACCTGCACGGACTGCTGGACGGCAGGCGGGCCGGGAACCGGTGACAGCGCCGGAAAAGTGCACCCTCACCCGGCCCCCGGCGACGGGTCGTCCAGTGGCGCTAGGCGTCGTCGCCCCGCTCAGGCCGTGGTGGAACATCTGCGGCCTCACCGTGCGAACGGCAATCCAGCGTCGTCCAGAGAGGCGATCCGCGGCCGGACAGCGCCCGCACCATCGGCCGTCGCCAGGTCGTCGGCACCGACGCTGTCCGGCGCTGGTCCCTCACACAGGGAGAATGCGAATGCATCAACTACGAAAACCAGGGTGAACCGGTGAGCCCACGACCTCGCAAGCGGGTACCACCAGAACCGACGGTGAACGGCCTGCAGCCGAAGATAAACGGCCTCGGGCGCGCACCGAAAATTGGGTGGTGTAACCGTCAACAACGTCGGCACACGCGTTCCTGGAGGTCACGCCAGGAACATGCCCCCCTTTTTGGTCCTGGCGGACAGGCCGCGCCAGAGCGCTCCGCCCCTTGCACCGGCGCGGCCCCTCAGCTCTTCAGCGGCTCCCACCGCTAGACACGCACGCCCTTCACCTCGGTGAGGACGTACCGTCCCGACTCGTTGTTCCCGCCGCGGCGAATGTCGATGGCGTCGATCTCGCCGTCGGGGTTGTGGCCGCCGTCGTACGGGCCGCCCACGTATGGGACACCGCGCCTCGTGTGCCCGGTGCGCGCCAGGGCGTTCTTCAGCCAGTCCAGCTTGTCCCGGGCCTCCTCGACGTGCCCCTTCTCCAACATCGCCTCGACGTGCCGGAAGGCGTAGCCGATCGACTGGTGCTCGCAGGGTGTACCGCTCGGCGCGGCGATGTCCCTCAGCTTGCGGAACACCGTGTCGCCTCGCTGCGCAGCGCCTTTTAAAGCGCCCGGGTGTGAGTCATTACCCGCACCCGGGCGAGGGCGAAGTGCGGCGTCAGCCGCCGGCCACGGCGCGCACCGCCTCCTCGACCGGGGTGGACCCGCTGATCAGCTCGAGGATGCGCCCGGCGGTCCTGGGCTCGTGAAGCAGGGCGGCGAGCACCGCAGCCACGTCATCGCGCGGCACCTGGCCGCGGTCGGTGTGCTCGGCGAGCGTGACGCGGCCGCTACCGGGGTCGTCGGTCAGCATCCCCGGGCGCAGAATCGTCCAGTCCAGTCCCGGACGGGAGGCGATGTCGGCGTCCGCCTCGCCCTTGGCCTTCAGGTAGGCGGCGAACACCGGGTCGGTGTTGGGCGGCGGCGAGCTGTCCACGCCCATCGCGGAGATCACCAGGAAGCGGCGCATCCCGGCGCGCTCGGCCGCGTCGGCGAGGAGGATGGCCGCGTTCCGGTCCACCGTCTGCTTGCGGGCCGCGCCGCTGCCCGGTCCGGCGCCCGCGGCGAACAGTGCCGCGTCGGCGCCGCGAAGGTGGCCGGCCACCTCGTCCACCGAGGCGTGCTCCAGATCGCACACCACCGGTTCCGCGCCGTCCGCGCGCAGGTCGTCGGCGTGGTCTGGGTTGCGGACCAGCCCTGTGACGTTGTCGCCGCGCGCCGAGAGCAGCCGCGTCAGCCGGCGCGCGATCTTTCCGTGTCCACCCGCGATCACGATGTGCATGGGGTCATTCTTGCCACACGCGACCGCTCACGCCGGGCTGCGGGACTGCCGCGGCAGGTCGGGTCCCGCCGTTGCCGTAAAGTCGGCGTACTCGCGCACCGCGCTGGTGCGCGAGACCACCGGCCACCGGGTCGCGCCGCAGGTGCTCGGGGATTCGCGATCGCGATTCCGTCGTCAGGAGCGCGCGAGCCGGGCCGCGAGATAGGGTGCGGTGGCGCTGCGGCGGGCCCTCGCCACCTTGGCCGGCGGACCCGCCGCGACCACCCGCCCGCCCGCGTCGCCGGCGCCCGGACCGAGGTCGATGTTCCACCGCGACGAATCCCTCGCCCTGGGGAGAACCGCCCGGCCGAGTAGCCGCGCGCCCTGGCTTCGTCCGTCGCCGCGTACAGCTTGCGCACCGCGTCGAACATCCCGGTGTACGTGGCCAGGTTGGACCGGGGAGTTCGGCCGATGGGCCGTTGGTCGACCCGGACCAGCCGGTCGAACGACTCGACCCCTGACGTGTCCTGGACGTCGACCTCCAGTTGCGTCTCGTCGGGTTCCTCGGGTACGAGTCCGAGGTGGCCGCGGACGACCTCGGCGAGCACCTGCGTCACCAGCGTCGACTTTCCGGAACCGGACACGCCCGTCACCGCCGTCAGTACGCAGAGCGGTACGTCGACGGACACGTCGTGCAGATTGTGGCGGGAGACGCCGCTCAGGTGCAGCCAGCCATGCGGTGTGCGCGGGCGGTGATCGAGCGGCTGGGCGCGCCCGAACAGGTACTGGCCCGTGGCCGACTCCCCGACCCGCGCAAGACCGGCCACCGGGCCGCCGTACAGCACGCGTCCGCCGCCCTCGCCCGCACCGGGGCCGATGTCGACCACCCAGTCCGCCCGCCGTACGACGTCCGTGTCGTGCTCCACGACGAACAGCGAGTTGCCCGCTGCCTTGAGGCGGTCCAGCACGTCCAGCAGCGGTTCCGACCAGGCCGAGGGCGACGAACCGGCGGATCAGATCGGGGTGGAGGCCCGAGCGACGGGCCACGGTGTCCGGCGAGAGCCTGGGGACAGGCACGAGCGCGTACCGGACAGCCGCCGAGGCGGTGACGTCGGCGCCAGTCCGTACCGGACGGTCGCCCACGCCAGCCCGGCCGATGCCTGCCGCTCCCGCGGGTCGGTCGTTCATCGCGTCCTTCTGGGGTCGAACGAGGAGGTGGCGGCGAGCTCCTCGAACAGTTCGCGCTCCCGGTCGCCGAGGGCGGGCGGCACCATGACACGGAGTTCGGCGTACAGTTCGCCGTTCGCGCCGCGCGGGTTCGGCATGCCCTCGCCGCGCAGCCGCAGTCGCCGGCTGCTGGACGAGCCGCGGGCACCGTGACCTTGGCCGTGCCGCCGCCGGGGGTGGGCACCGGCACGGTCGCGCCCAGGGCCGCCTCCCAGGGGGCGACCGGGACCTGGACGTACACGTCGCGGCCGTCCAGCCGGAACGGGGGTGGGGCTGGATCCGCACCCGCAGGTACAGGTCGCCCGCGGCGGCGTCACCACTGCCCCGGCCGCCCTTACCCGCCAGCCGGATGCGCTGCCCGTCGGTGACGCCCGGCGGTCGCCCTACGAGTACGAGAGAAAGAATCCGAACATCTCGGGTAAGCCGACCGGGAGGGGGTACGCGAAATACCGCTCGCCTCCCTGAAGGCTCAGGGAGAACGGAGTGATCCCATGGCCGGCAGTCGGACGCACAGCCTGTACCACCGCTGCTCCGACCGGGCGAGCAGCCTTCCGCGGGGCAGCGCCCGGCGGCACCCCAAGGCCCCGCGCGGAGGGCCCCGCCCGCCCGCTCGCACCCCAGCCGACCATGCCCTCCGCGAGCTGACGGTGCTCTCCCGCGCCCTGTTCGGCACTCCGGACGAAGGCGAGATCCTGCGCCTGGCCATGGACCACATAGCCGCCGCCGGGCCATACCGTGCCGAGGCCGGATACCTCAAGGTGGGCGGCGACCTGGTCCCCAGCCCGAGGAACGGGCAGATGCATGCCTTGGCCGTGGGCCGGAGGGTGCGGGAGCTGGCCGGGCAGGACGGCCCTGTGACCGTACCCGGCAGGCTTTGGGGCCGGGCCCTGGGGCTACGCGGACTTGAGGGACTCCACGGCTACCTCGTGGTGACGTCCCGCTCCCGGCCCACCGAGGCCGAGCGATCCCTGCTCGCCACGCTCGTCCGGCACACCGCTGCTGCACTGTCAGTCGCCTTCGCACACCGCCGCCGACGCGAGGACGCTCTGGAGCTGCACCGACTGAGGGACGAACGCACAGCCCTCCAGCGGCAGCTGATCTACGTCGTGGCTGAGCTGGGGTACCAGCGAGCCGTTCACGCGCTCATGGCCGACGTCGCTGCCTCGAGCGGCGGCGAGGAAGCCATCACCCGCGCACTGCACAGGCTCACTGGACTCCCCGCGCTGGTCGAGGACCGCTTCGGTCGGCTGAGGTCCTGGACCGGCCCCAGCCGCCCCCACCCCTATCCCGAGCCGGACCCCGTGCGCCAGGACGAAATGCTGCACGCCGTCGCCCGTCAGGCCGGGCCGGTGCGGATAAAGGACCGGCTGATCACCCTGGTCCGCCGGCACGGCGAGATCCTGGGCGTGCTGGCCCTGGTCGATGCCCGGGACGAGGCCGACGAGCACACCGTGCTCGCGCTGGAACACGCCGCCGCGTCGCTCGCCCTGGAGCTGACACACCTGCGCAATCTGGCCGAAGTGGAGCTGAGGCTGCGCCGCGAGCTGGTCGACGACCTCCTGGCAGGGACGGACGAGGCGAGCGCCTACGCCCGGTCCGAGGCAGTCGGACACGACCTGCACCGCAGCCACTACATCGTCGTGGTGCAGTGGCCGAACCGGACTGCGGACGATTCCTTCGCGCAGACCGTGGGACGGGCGGCCTCTGCCGTGGGCATGCGCTCGCTGCTGACCCGACGCTCCGACCACGTCGTCCTGGTCGCCGACGACAGGCCGCACGCCCGCGCGTTGTACGAGGCGCTCGCCCGGGAGACCGGGACACGGTCCGGGACGATCGGGGTGAGCGCCCCTTGTGACTCCTTGGACGACATCCCCCACCACTACCAGGAGGCGCAGCGCGCCCTGGAAGTGCGCCGCCACTCCCGCGAGCGCTACGGCACGACGTTCTTCGACGAGCTCGGCCTCTACCGCATCCTGGGACCCGGCAACGATTACCGGGAACTGGAGACGTTCGTCCAGGAGTGGCTCGGGCAGCTCATCGACTACGACTCCCGGCACCACGCGACCTTGGTGGAGACCTTGTCCCGGTACTTCGACTGCGGCGGCAACTACGACGAGACCGCGGAATCCCTCGCGATCCACCGCAGCACGCTGCGCTATCGGCTCCAGCGCATCCGCGACATCAGCGGCAACGACCTCGCGAACGTCGAGGACCGGCTGAACCTCCAGGTGGCGACCCGAGTGTGGAAGATCGTGCTGGGCGGCCCCGGCTGACGCCGTATCTGCACCGGGGATACCGCGTATCCACCATCGATGCGCACCGCATCGGTGCGCACTGCACGGCGGTGGTGTGGACCGACTGCCGCGCGGCACGCACCAGGCGCCCACGGTGGCGCGGTACTGGTGCGCACCGGCCTGGTGAGGCACCGCGAGAGTCCGCTCCAGATACTCGGGAGGACGTTTTCGGCGAACCGGATGATGGTGTTGACGATGCCCCGGATTGTGCTGGGGACCGTGTCCACTCCTCAGCCGCTTGAAGCACAGCCCCTCCACCCCGGCCGCCGTCCACGCCAGCCAATCCCGCGTCAACGTGAACGGCGCCGCCAGGCCGCGGTCAGCGAACGACGCCTCCAGCGCCGCCCGACACCGCGCGTACGGCCAGCCGGTCAGGTCGTAGGGGGAGGCGTTGGCCAGTGCCACGGCCTCGTCCTCGTCGGCGACCCGGTAGACCGTGGCGACGGGGCCGAAGAGCTCTTCCACGCCCGGACCCGCTCACACGTGCTGATTCGTCCCATGCCACGGCAAGCTGTGGCACTCGGGTCCTCTGCGGTTCACGTCGAATGCGCAGAGTCGCCGCCCGAGTTCGGCTACGTCGGCGCTCTCATGGTGCGGCTCTGCGCCTGTGTGCAATACGACGAGCTCAACCTGGCCGGCGAGGCCCTGCACACCACGGTGCACGGAGGCGTCAAGCTGTGGGTGGTCGTGGTCACCGCCGTCCGTGCGCGGGCGCGGGCCGGGTCGGTGTGGCAGGCTTGCAGGGGTCCGCGCCGTTCGTCGCAACACAGCAGCGAAGGAGGACGACGCATGGATGAGCAGGACTTCGTCCGTACCGTCGCCGAGCGCACCGGACTGAGCCGGCAGGAGGCGGCGGACCTGACCTGGGCCACGCTCGAGACGCTGGCCCACAGGCTGAGCGCCGGGGAGGCCAGGGACCTGATCACCGAACTACCCGAGGGCCTCGCGGAGGCGGTGCGCCGGGGAACCACGGACCGCATCGAGCGCTTCGGCCACTACGACAGCGTGCGGCGCGTGGCCGAACGCACCATGCTCAAGGAGGAGGAAGCCGACCGGGGTGTGCGGACCGTACTGGCCGTGCTCCGGGAGGCGATCAGCGAGAAGGAGTTCAACGACCTGATGTCGCAGCTCGGAACGGACTTCTCCCAGGCCCTCGAATCCGCCGGGTGACCCCGGGGCCTTCGGCATGGCGCCCGCGTCACGGCGCCAGCGGTCCGGACGCTGCGTGTGCGCCTGGGCGCGGTGGGTGACACCCGCGGACCGCTGGCCCGCGCGGCCGCCATGGCGCGAGGCGCACACGAAGGTGTGGTCATGACGGCTGACGTGCCCGAGACGTCCCAGATCCGTGCGCGTCGTACTGGTGGCCGACCCCGGTCTGCCGTCGGAGATCGCCTGGGCTCTCGCCCCCCGGTTGCCCGACCATCTCCGCCGGGCAGTCCGTGCTCGGGTCGGATGGCAGGTCGACACGATGACCGCCCCGCTCAGCGGGAGCGAACAGGCCGACGTTTCCGACGCCGCCGAGGCCGTCAGAACCACCTGGACGGTGCCGAATGGGACGTGGCGATCTTTCTCACCGACCTTGCGCGGCGGGCCCGGCTCTACCCGATCAGCGTCGAGGTCGACACCGCGCTCCGTGCCGCGCTCATCTCCCTTCCCGCCCTTGAGGTCCGCCGCCTTCGGCGCCGGGTGCGGCAGGCCGTCGTCCGAGAGCTGGTCGCGCACGAGGAGACGCCCAGGCGCCCGGAGGTGATCGGCCGCCCGCCGCGGGAACCGGTACCGGACACCCGTCCCGGCCCCGAGCAGCCCCGGCGCTACGTCGTGCTCGGCCTGCGCGGCCACGCCTGACTCGTCGCCGGCATGGTGCGCGTCCGTCCTGCGCAAGTTCATCGGACGGCAGGTCGGCGTCGGCGACTACCTCTTCCTGGCCTGGTTCATCACCGCCATCGCGATGATCGGCGGGGCCTTCGGCACCAGCCTCGAAGGGGACGAGAAGGCGTCCGACGCCGCCTATGGACGACGGCAGCGTGAGCGTCAGCGGATGCTGCGGCAGATGTCGCGGCCGGAGCGAGGCGGACGCAGGGGGCCGGACACTACCGAGGGGTGACGTCCGGGCCGCGGCCCGGGCGTCACAGGGCGATGACGTGGAGGTCGACCAGGTCGAGCAGCGCCCGCAGAGCCGAGCTGGGCCGCCGGGTCGACGACGTGCCGAGATGCATGCTCCAGCGGAGCACGGTGCCGTGGACGTCCAGGACGTGCAGACCGGGGGTGCGGGCAACGGCGAACGCGGGCAGGAAGGCGATGCCCAGACCGTGCCGGACCAGCGCCGCCCCCATGTCGATGTCGGGCACTTCCAGTGCCACCCGGCGTGCGACGCCCGCCGCCGCGAACGCCCGGTCGACCACCTCGCGGTTGCCGTAGCCCGGCGGGAAGTCCACGAAGGGCTCACCCGCGAGGTCCGCAAGTGCCACATTTCCCCGCTGCGCGAGCGGATGGGCGGCGCTCACCACCAGGACGAGCGGCACGGTGGCCAGCTCCCGTGCGTCGATCCCGGCGGGCTTGCGTTCGGGCAGCGACAGGAAGGCCACGTCCAGGTCCCCGCTGAGCAGCGCGTGCGCCAGTCCCGCCGAGCCGGCCGTCGCCAGCCGCAGCCGGACGTCGATCGCCGGGTGCCGCGCGTGCAGCTGCCCGAGGAGCGCAGGCAGGTCCACCACCTCGACCGAGGCCATGGCGCCCACGTTCACCGTGCCGCGCAGCGTGTGCTGTGCGGCGCGCACGGCGTCCTGGGCGGCCTGGGCGGCGTGCAGGGTGGCCCGAGCCTCCGGCAGCAGCGCGGCGCCCGCCCCGGTGAGCCGGACCTGCTGCGACGTGCGCTCGAACAGCGCGCAGCCGAGCTCGCGCTCCAGGGAGCGGATCGCGGCGGACACCCCTGACTGCACCACGTGCAGCCGACGGGCGGCACGCGTGAAACTCAACTCCTCGGCGACCGCGATGAAGTGCTCCAGCTGACGTAGCTCCACACCAGAAGTATCACTCGCATTGCTGGAGCCCAGCAAAAACATTCGTTGGCACTGATTCGGGCTGGTGAGGAGGATGGAAAGCGTCATCCGCTTCCGCCCGAGGAGGGGTACCCCTGCCTGCCGTTCCGACACCGCTGAGCCGTCCCACAGCCGACGCTCCCGTCGACCCGACCCACCGGATTCCAGCACTCGCTCCCGCCGACCTGCCGCCCCGCGCCCCCGCACGGCGCCGTGCCTCGCACACGACCGGCTTCTGGTTCGTGGCGGTGGCCTTCACCGTACTGATGGCCTTCGGCACCGCGCCGACCCCGCTGTGGCCGCTGTACGAGGCCCGGGACCACTTCGGCGCGACCACGGTCACGGTGGCGTACGCCTCGATGGTCGTGGGCGCAGCGGCCGCCTTCCTAGGGCTGGGACACCTGTCGGACCGGCTCGGCCGGCGGCGCATCATCGTCCCGGCGCTGCTGGTCGGCATCGTCGCGTCGGTCGTACTGATCGTGTGGCGGGACCTGCCGGGGCTGATCGCGGGCAGGATCCTGAACGGTGTCGGACTGGGGCTGATGGCCTCGACCGCGACGACGTACCTGCACGACCTCCACCACGAGGCCCGTCCGGAACGGACGGGTTCGGTGCTGCCCGGCGTCGTGGCCACTGCCGCCAACCTCGGCGGCCTGGCCTCAGGGCCCCTGGTCGCCGGAGCCGCCGCCGAGTGGCTTCCCACGCCCCTGATCACCGCCCAGGCGATCTTCACGCTCGCCATGGCAGTGTGCCTGGCGCTGGTGCTGTGCACCCCGGAGACCGTGGACCTGGAGCTGCCCGCGGCCCAACCGCCCAGCAGGTTCGTCCTGCGCCCCGGCGGCCGGCGGGCGTTCGGCGCGGCCAGCGCGCTGGGCGCCTTCGCCTTCGCGATCCTCGGCCTGATCTCCTCCCTCGGGGCGAGCGTGCTCCACGGCACCCTGCACACCGATTCGCACCTCGTGGTCGGCCTGGCGGCCTTCCTCATGTTCGGTTCCGCGGCGGCCGCCCAGCTGGTGCTGGGCCGCCTCCCACTGCCCCGGCTCCTGACCGTGGGGGCAGTGGTCTTTCCGGTCGGCCTGGCCCTGTGCGCCGTCGCCCTTTACCACCCGGCGCTCTGGCTCTATCTGGTCTCCGTGTCCCTGTCGGGAGCCGGCTCCGGGCTGCTGTTCAAGGGAGGAGTCGAACGTGCCGGTTCAGCGGCCGAGCCCGCCTCACGCGCGGGGGTCCTCGCCGTGTTCTTCGTCGTCGCGTACCTGGGAATGGGCCTGCCCTCCGTCCTGTTCAGCATCGCCCTGCGGCACTTCGCCGTGCAGACCGCGATGATCGGCTTCGCGACGGTCCTCTCCTGCGGCGCCGTTGTGTCGGTGGCCGTCGCGTTGCGGGATCGCGCACCCGGTCCCGGCGAGCTCCCGGCGCAGTCCGCTCGCCCCTCCTGACCTCCCTGCGGCGCATGCGACACGGCTGTCTGGGAGCCGCGGACCTGGGCACTCGGTGCGGGTGCGCGTGACACGGATCCGCGGCAGACGGGAGGCCCGAGATGTCTGCAGAATCGGCCAGAACGATTGCGCTCCCCGCCGGTGAGGAGATCGCGGCGCTCGGGCAGGGCACCTGGTACCTGGGCGAGGACCCCGCCCGGCGTGAACGGGAGATCGCCGCGCTGCGGCTGGGCGTGGACCTGGGCATGACCGTCGTCGACACGGCGGAGATGTACGGCGACGGCGCAGCCGAGGAGCTCGTCGGGGAGGCCCTCCGGGGACGCCGGGAAGAGGTCTTCCTCGTCAGCAAGGTGCTGCCCGGCCACGCCGACCGGAAGGGCACCGTCGCCGCCTGCGAGGGCAGCCTGCGGCGGCTCCGTACGGAACGGCTGGACCTGTACCTGCTGCACTGGCGGGGACGGTGGCCACTCGAGGAGACCCTTGCGGGATTCACCGACCTGATGGAGGCGGAGAAGATCCGTTACTGGGGCGTGAGCAATCTGGACGTCGCCGACATGGTTGAGCTGACCACCCTCCCCGGTGGCGACGCCGCGGCCGTCGACCAGGTGCTGTACAACCTCTCCCGGCGCGGCATCGAGTGGGATCTTCTCCCCTGGTGCCGTGAGGCCGGGGTGACGGTCATGGCCTACTCCCCGATCGAGCAGGGGCGGCTCCTGAAGGTCGAGGCACTGGATGCCGTGGCCCGGGCCCTCGGAGCAACGCCGGCCCAGGTGGCACTCGCCTGGGTACTGGAACAGGGGGTGGCCGCGATCCCGCGTTCCGGATCACCCGACCACGTTCGGGAAAACCGCGGCGCGGTGGACCTCCACCTTCCTACCGAGGCGCTCGACGCCCTCGACGAGGCGTTCCCGCCACCCAGCGGGCCCACGCCCCTGGAGATGCTCTGAAGGAGTTGACAGGATGGCGCGCCTGCTCGTCGTCGGAATGGGAGGTTCGCTGCGCACCCGTCGACCAGCCTCACCGCACTGCGTGTGGCGGTCGAGGGGGCGGCCGATGCGGGCGCCGGCACCCTGGTGATCGACCTCAAGCGGCTGGCTCTTCCGTTCTGCACGACCGAGCATCCCTGCGTCCGCCCGCCGGCTTGCGGACACCGTTCAGGCCGCCGACGCCCTGCTGTGGAGCAGCCCGACATACCACGGGTCGGTCAGCGGCGCGTCCAAGAACGCGGTGGACTGGCTCGCCCTCCTGGCCGACCACGACCCGCCGGCGACGGACGCCTCACCGACCAGGCGGTCGCGGACCAATTGCGCGGCCTCGGCGCGGAGGTCCAGGGCGGCCCTGCAGTCGGCGGCTCTCGTTCGAGGCGCTGCGACGCCGCGCAGCTTCCTGCGGAGGGACGGCCGTACGGCTGACCGGGGGATGCCTGCGCATTTCATGCTGCTCTGCCAGGGTAGGAGGGGGTGTTCTTTTTCGGCCTGGGGTGCGGAGGCGCTCAGCAGGCGGGCTCTGCGAATCTCGACCGGTAACAGCCGATGGCGGCGCTGGCGGGAGCGAACGACGCCGTCCGGTTCCCGGTGAGGAGGCGAGAGGCATGACCGTGATGGGTGTGTCGAAGTTCGAGAGGTTCTTCCGCGCCGCCGCAGGCCTCGACGTGGACAAGAACGACCTGAAGCGGTACGGCGACTTCGTCGACGCCAAGCTCTACGACCTCCTGGTTGTCGGCCAGGCGTCGGCCAAGGCCAACGGCCGGGATACCGTCGAGCCGTGGGACCTACCGATCACCAAGGGCCTCCAGGAGAGCATCCACCGGTTCCGGCGGCTCGACGAGGAGGTCGAGCTGAAGCCGATCCTGGAACAGCTCGCCGCGCACCCTCCCCTCGACAGGGCACCCACCCAGGAGACCGAAGAGCGATACCCCGAGATCATCGGCGGTCTCAGCGTCGCCCTCGCCGAGACGTTCAAAATCATGTATCCGGATGTCAAGAACCCGCAGACCAGCCACTGGGACGGCGTGACCGCGGTGTTCGAGCGGCTGCTGTAGCAGTCGCGCCCCGGTGCATGTCACCGACCTGAACCGACATGCCGGGCGGGGGCCGGAAGGTGGAGACGGGAGCCTTCCACCGAGGCCCGGGTCGCGCCGCAGATGCTCGAGGATTCGCGATTGCCCTCGCAGCGCGGCTGGTCTCCTGGGCCAGGAAGATCACGCCCGATTTCTCCCACGCAACGGCCTGTGACTCGGAATGCCGTGGCTGATCGCGCGCACATACACGCTCGGGGCATCCTCGGCTGCAGTCCCCGGTCCGGAAAAGGGATCCGGACGGGCCCTGCCGGGTGTCCCTGCCGCTCGCGTCGTACAACCAGCGACTCGTGAAGGGAGCCGTACCATGACACAGGAACTGCGGGGGATGCGGGTGGGGATTCTGGCCGCCGACGGCGTCGAGCGCGTGGAACTCGACCAGCCGCGCGGTGCGCTACAGGGCGCAGGGGCGAAGACCGAGATCGTCTCGCTCCATCCCGGCGAGATCCAGGCCCGCCAGTTCGACCTCAACGCGGCAGGAACCTTCCCCGTGGACCGCCTGGTCGCCGACGCCTCCGTCGACGACTACCACGCCCTGCTCCTGCCCGGCGGCACCATGAACCCCGACCAGCTGCGCATGGACCGCGACGCGGTGCAGTTCGTCAGGGACTTCATGGCCAGCGGGAAACCGGTCGCAGCGATCTGCCACGGCCCGTGGACCCTGGCGGAAGCCGACGCCGTGCGTGGCCGCCGCCTGACGTCCTGGCCCAGCATCCGCACCGATCTACGCAACGCCGGCGCGGAGGTCGTCGCAGACCAAGAGGTGGTCGTCGACGGGCAGCTCGTCACCAGCCGCGGCCCGGCCGACCTGCCCGCCTTCTGCGTCGCCGTCGTGGAGCAGTTCGCCCGGGCGCACCACCCCATGCCCGGCTGAACCCCAAGGCCTGGCTGCGGAGAGAGCAGGCGGTGCACGGTGGAGGTGGGCCCGCTCTCCACCCCACGGTCCGGTCAGCCGTGGCGGCCGCCGGTCCGTAGCGTCGCGCAGCCGCGTCGAATGTCGCCACGCCCAGGGACAGGATCGCCGCGGTGCGCCGTACCAGCCTGGAGAGGGGAAAGGAGTCCTGCCTCCCGGGTGGGAACCAGGACGACACCGCCAGGCGCAGATGGCCCCGGGAGAATATCCGGCGCGGTACGGCCCGAGGGCAGCGACCTGCACAGGGCAAGACCGAGGATCTCGGTGGTGTCCCGGGCGCCGCCCGCCTCCTGAGCGTCGAAGCGGGGGAGAAAGTCCCTTGCGTCGGAACATCCGTGAGCCCCGCTACCTCATGTCGGGCCGAACCCTGAGGTACCCCGCCGCGAGCCGCGAGCCCGAATCGTCGTCCCGCCTCCTGTCCTCGCAGACCGACCGCCGGTGCCACTTTTCGACCCGCTGGGCGCAGGCGGGGTGACCGGGCGAACAGCCACTCTGGGGCCTGTCGGGACCGCTCGGCGGTCGGTCCGTCGGCGGAAGGAGTGGCCATGACCGAGCAGGCCCTCGGGGCCGTTGCCTCGTACTCGACGTACCAGGAAGCCGAACGTGCCGTCGATCACCTCGCCGACCAGGGCTTTCCCGTTCAGAAGGTGGCGATCATCGGTCGGGACATGCGCCTGATCGAACAGGTGATCGGTCGAATGGGGTACGGCGAGGCCGCCCTCCACGGCGCAGCCACCGGAGCGCTGCCCGGCGTACTCGTCGGCTGGATCTTCGGGCTGCTGAACTGGCTGAATCCGGTCGTCTCCGGTCTGCTCCTCGCGCTGTACGGGCTGATCTTCGGAGCGGTCGTCGGTGCGCTGCTCGGCGTGCTGTTGCATGCGGCCCAGGGCGGCCGCCGGAACTTCGCCTCGGTCCGCTCGATGGAGCCCAGCCGGTACGACGTCGTGGTGGACGAGGACGTCGCCGATGAGGCCGTCCGGCTGGTCGCCGGGCTGGACAGCAGGGCCGGCGCGAACACGGAGAGCGCCTCCTCCAGGGGCGGCCGCCCGCGCAGCGACCCCGCCCCCAGCCGAACGAGTTTCGAAGCCGGGCGAACAGGGCCCGGAGGATGAACGGTCGCCGACGGACGTCGACCGCCGCGGAAGGAGTTCCTCATGGCCAAGGCAGTGGGCATCGACCTGGGCACCACCAACTCGGTGATCGCCGTGTGGGAGGGCGGCGAGCCGACCGTCGTGCCCAACAGTGAGGGCAACCGGACCACACCGTCCGTGGTGGCCTTCACCGACACAGGCGAGCGGCTGGTGGGCCAGTTGGCCCGACGCCAGGCGATCCTCAACCCCAAGGGCACCATCTACTCGGCCAAGCGGTTCATCGGCCGGCACTTCGACGAGATCTCCGACGAGGCCAAGGCCGTCGCTTACGACGTCGTCCCGGGAGACAACGGCGAGGCCCGCTTCAAGGTGCGTGACAAGCTGTACGCGCCTGAAGAGATCAGCGCCCTGGTGCTGCGCAAACTCGCCGACGACGCCTCCAAGCAGCTGGGGGAACGGGTCACGGAGGCGGTCATCACGGTGCCCGCCTACTTCAACGACGCCCAGCGCACCGCCACCCGTGACGCCGGACGGATCGCGGGACTGGAAGTGCTGCGGATCATCAACGAGCCGACGGCGGCCGCCCTCGCGTACGGCATGGACAAGAAGCAGCACGAGACCGTCCTCGTCTTCGACCTGGGCGGCGGCACCTTCGACGTGAGCATCCTCGACGTCGGCGACGGCGTGGTCGAGGTGCGTTCCACTGCGGGTGACAGCCATCTGGGCGGCGACGACTTCGACCGGCGTCTGGTCGACTACCTCGCGGACGACTTCCAGAAGGAGAACGGCATCGACCTGCGCAAGGACCCGCAGGCGCTGCAACGCCTGTTCGAGGCGGCGGAGAAGGCCAAGACCGAGCTCAGTTCGGTGACGCAGACGCAGGTGAGCCTGCCGTTCATCACCGCCGACGCCTCGGGCCCCAAGCATCTCACCGACTCGATCATGCGGTCCACGTTCGAGCAGATCACCAGCGACCTGGTGGAGCGGTGCCTGGGACCGGTCCAGCAGGCCATGGCCGACGCCAAGGTCGGCGAGAGCGACATCGACGAGGTCATCCTCGTCGGCGGTTCCACCCGCATCCCCGCCGTCCAGGCACTGGTGCGTCGGCTGACGGGCGGCAAGGAACCCAACATGAGCGTGAACCCCGATGAGGTCGTCGCCCTGGGCGCCGCGATCCAGGCCGGGGTGCTCAAGGGCGAGGTCAAGGACGTCCTGCTGCTCGACGTCACCCCCCTGTCGCTGGGCGTGGAGACGCGCGGCGGAGTGATGACGAAGATCATCGAGCGGAACACCACCATCCCGGTGCGCCGCAGCGAGACCTTCTCCACCGCCGAGGACAACCAGCCCGCCGTCGACATCGTCGTCCTCCAGGGCGAGCGCGAACGGGCCGCCGACAACCGGGTCCTCGGCCGGTTCCAGCTCACCGACATCCGCCCGGCGCCGCGGGGCGAACCGCAGATCGAGGTCACCTTCGACATCGACGCCAACGGCATCCTCAACGTCAGCGCGCGCGACAAGGACACCGGCAAGGAACAGGGCATCACCATCAGCGAGAGCTCCAACCTGGACCGCAGTGAGGTCGAACGCATGGTCCAGGAGGCCGAAAGCAACCGGGGCCAGGACCAGGCACTCCGCGAGGCCGTCGACGCCCGCAACGAACTCGACGCGATCGCCTACCAGGTCGAAAAGCGTCTGAACGAACTCGCCGACGCCGCGCCCGCGCACGAAAAGGCACGCGCCGAGATGCTGGTGGCAGAGGCCCGCGACGCGGTCAAGAACGAGGCCGGAGTGGACAAGGTCAGGCCGCTGACCTCCGAACTTCAGCAGGTCTACGCCGGGCTCGCCGCCCACCAGGCCGAAGCCGCGGCGGCGAGTGGTCCGTCGGGCACCACCGGGCCGGACGGCTCCGGGCAGGGCGGTGCCGGCGCCGACGAAGACGTGATCGACGCCGAGTTCGACAAGGGCTGAGGTACCCGCCATGCCGATCCCTCCCCAGGACCGATCGTCCGACCTACCGCCCGAAGGCGCCGCACAACCGCCGCAGGGCCACCTGCCCGAGCCCGCGCCGCCGACCACGCAGGCCGAACCGGGGCCTGACGCGGCCACCGGTCCGGCCGGGGTCGAGGACGAGTACGCGGCCGCGCTGAAAGAGGTCGAGGACCGCTGGCGGCGTGCTCTCGCCGATCTGGACAACCTGCGCAAGCGACACGCCAGGGAACTGGACCGGGAGCGCGCGGTCGAACGCGCCCGCACGGCGGCGGCCTTCCTTCCCGTCATTGACAACCTCGAACTGGCCCTGAACCACGCGGGCTCCGACCCCGGGGCGATCGTCGAGGGGGTTCGCGCCGTGCGCGACCAGGCCGTGTCCATCCTTGAACGCCTTGGTTACGAGCGTCACGCCGAGACCGGCGTCCCGTTCGACCCCTCCCGGCACGAGGTCGTCGGCGTGGTCCAGGACCCCGACGCCGAACCGAACACCGTGGCGCAGGTGCTGCGCCCCGGCTACGGCGAGGCCGAGCGGCAGCTGAGGCCGGCCGCCGTGACCGTCGCCAAGCGGGAGTGAGCGGCCATGGCACGCGACTTCTACGAGGTTCTCGGGGTTCCGCGAGACGCCGACAAGGACGAGATCCAGCGGGCGTATCGCAAGCTGGCCCGCAGGTACCACCCAGATGTCAACAAGGACCCCGCGGCGGAGGAGCGGTTCAAGGAGATCAATGAGGCCTTCAGTGTCCTGTCCGACCCCGACCAGCGGGCCCGTTACGACCGCTTCGGCGAGGACTTCCGGAAGGTTCCCGAGGACTGGGAGGAGCGGGTCGGTGCCGGCGCGGGACCCGGCGGCGGCTTCCGCTGGTCCACCGGGGGTGGCCCCCGGGTCCGGTATGCCACCAGCGGCTTCGGCGCGGAGGGCGTCGACGTCGACGACCTGTTCGGCTCGTTCTTCGGGGGCGCCGGACGGATGCGTGTCCCCGGAGCCGACCAGGAGGCCGAACTGCCGCTCACCGTCGAGGAGGCCTACAGGGGAGGCCGTCGCACCGTCACGCTCGCCGGTCCCACAGGGCAGCCGCGGCGGTACGAGGTCGACGTGCCACCGGGTGTCACCGACGGGCAGCGCATCCGGCTGGCGGGCGAGGGCGGCCGGGGCAACGGTGACGCCCCCGCGGGGGACCTGTACCTGCGGGTGCGGATCCAGCCGCACCCCCAGTTCCGCCTCGACGGCCGGGACGTGTACGTGCAGCTTCCGGTCACACCATGGGAGGCCGCGCTGGGCGCGACAGTTCCGGTGCCCACGCCGAGCGGGGCGACGGCGAAAGTGAGCGTGCCCGCGGGCTCGTCCAGCGGCCGGCGGCTGCGGCTGCGCGGTGAGGGCATGCCGAACCCGCGCGGCACGAACGGCAACCTCTACGCCGAGCTCCGGATCATGGTGCCGTCCAGGCTCAGCGACAGGGAGCGCGCACTCTTCGAGGAGCTCGCCGCCGTCTCCTCGTTCGACCCCAGGAGGACACGATGAGTGACCCACGCGCCGAGGCGCGCCAGGCGTCTCGGCTGACAGCTCCCGCGCCGGCACGCGTCCGGTACGCGATCGTGCCAGTGCCCAGGCTCTCTCTGCAGACCGTGGCCCGCCGCTCCGGCGTCCATCCCGACCTCGTCCGCCGGTTCGTCGCTCTGGGGCTGGTCGAGGCCGAGCGCGACCCCTCCGGAGGGCTGGTGTTCGAACCCACGGCACCGGCCGCTCTCGCCCGCGTCCAGCGGCTGCGCACCGGGCTGTGCCTCAACTACACATCCATCGGCCTGGTGCTCGACCTGCTGGACCGCATCAGCATGCTCGAAGCCGCCCTGCGCCGCGCCGGTACGAGGAGTGAAACACCCCCATGGACATGAACCGTCTCACCCAGAAGTCCCAGGAAGCCCTCCAGGAGGCCCAGAGCGCGGCCGTCCGCATGGGGCAGACCGAGGTCGACGGGGAACACCTGCTGCTCGCGCTTCTCGATCAGGAGGACGGTCTGATCCCACGGTTGCTGCAACAGGCCGGCACCGAGCCGAAGGAGCTGCGCGCGGCCGTGCGCGAGGAACTCTCCCGCCGTCCGAAGGTCACCGGCCCCGGCGCGGCACCCGGCCAGGTCTTCGTCACTCAGCGCCTCGCCCGCCTGCTCGATGCCGCCGAACGGGAGGCCAAACGCCTCAAGGACGAGTACGTGTCCGTGGAGCACCTCCTGCTCGCCCTGGCCGAGGAGGGCTCGGCGACCGCCGCCGGACGCCTGCTCAAGGAGCACGGCGTGACCCGGGAATCGTTCCTGAACGCGCTCACCCAGGTCCGCGGCCACCAGCGCGTCACCTCCGCCAACCCTGAAGTGGCCTACGAGGCTCTGGAGAAGTACGGCCGCGACCTGGTCCTCGAGGCTCGGTCCGGGCGGCTGGACCCGGTCATCGGCCGTGACGCGGAGATCCGCCGCGTCACCCAGATCCTCAGCCGCAAGACCAAGAACAACCCCGTCCTCATCGGCGACCCCGGTGTCGGCAAGACCGCCATCGTCGAGGGCCTGGCCCAGCGCATCGTTCGCGGCGACGTGCCCGAGGGCCTGCGCGACAAGACGGTGTTCGCCCTCGACATGGGCTCCCTGGTCGCCGGCGCCAAGTACCGCGGCGAGTTCGAGGAACGCCTCAAGGCCGTGCTGTCCGAGGTCAAGGCCGCCCAAGGGCGCATCCTGCTCTTCGTCGACGAACTCCACACCGTCGTAGGAGCGGGCGCCGCCGAAGGGGCCATGGACGCGGGCAACATGCTCAAGCCGATGCTCGCACGCGGCGAACTCCACATGATCGGCGCCACCACGCTCGACGAGTACCGCAAACACATCGAGAAGGACGCCGCCCTCGAACGCCGCTTCCAGCAGGTCCTGGTCGACGAGCCGAGCGTGGAGGACACCATTTCCATCCTGCGCGGACTGCGCGAACGCCTGGAGGTCTTCCACGGCGTGAAGATCCAGGACACCTCGCTGGTCGCGGCGGCAACACTCTCTCACCGCTACATCACCGACCGGTTCCTGCCCGACAAGGCCATCGACCTGGTCGACGAGGCGTGTGCCCGGCTGCGTACCGAGATCGACTCGATGCCCGCCGAACTCGACGAGATCACCCGCCGCGTCACCCGCCTGGAGATCGAGGAGGCGGCCCTGTCCAAGGAGACCGACCCCGCCAGCAAAGCCCGTCTGGAGGAGCTGCGCAGGGAACTGGCCGACCTGCGCGGCGAGGCCGACGCCAAACACGCCCAATGGGAGGCCGAACGGCAGGCGATCCGCCGCGTGCAGGAACTGCGTCAGGAACTGGAGCAGGTCCGCCACGAGGCGGAGGAGGCGGAACGCGCCTACGACCTCAACCGCGCCGCCGAACTCCGCTACGGCCGCCTCCAGGACCTGGAGCGCCGGCTGAAGGCCGAGGAGGAGCAACTGGCCGCCAAACAAGGGCAGAACCGGCTGCTGCGCGAGGTCGTCACCGAGGAGGAGATCGCCGAGATCGTCGCCGCCTGGACCGGCATCCCCGTCGCCCGTCTCCAGGAGGGCGAACGCGAGAAGCTGCTGCGCCTCGACGAGATCCTGCGCGAGCGCGTCATCGGCCAGGACGAGGCCGTCAAGCTCGTCGCCGACGCCATCATCCGCGCCCGCTCCGGCATCCGCGACCCGCGCCGCCCCATCGGCTCGTTCATCTTCCTCGGCCCCACCGGCGTCGGGAAGACCGAGCTGGCCAAGACCCTCGCGGCGGCCCTGTTCGACTCTGAGGAGAACATGGTCCGCCTCGACATGAGTGAGTACCAGGAGCGGCACACCGTCAGCCGGCTCATGGGCGCACCGCCCGGATACGTCGGCTACGAGGAAGGCGGCCAGCTCACCGAGGCCGTACGCCGCAAGCCGTACTCGGTTGTGCTGTTCGACGAGATCGAGAAGGCGCACACCGATGTCTTCAACACCCTGCTGCAGGTCCTCGATGACGGCCGCATCACCGATGCTCAGGGCCGTACCGTCGACTTCCGCAACACCGTGATCATCATGACGTCCAACATCGGCTCCGAGTACCTCCTCGACGGCGCCACCGCCGAGGGCGAGATCAAGCCGGACGCCCGCGCCCTGGTGATGGGCGAGCTGCGCGGGCACTTCCGCCCGGAGTTCCTCAACCGCGTCGACGACATCGTGCTGTTCAAACCGCTCGGCGAGCGGCAGATCGAGCGGATCGTGGAGCTGCAGTTCGACGAACTGCGCCGCCGCCTCGCCGAACGCCGCATCACGGTCGAACTCACCGAGGCGGCCCGGGAGTTGATCGCCCACCAGGGCTACGACCCGGTGTACGGGGCCCGGCCGCTGCGGCGTTACATCTCCCATGAGGTCGAGACGATGATCGGGCGCGCCCTGCTGCGTGGTGACGTCCAGGACGGCGCGACGGTCCGCGTCGACGCCGAGGCGGGGGAACTGGTGGTCACCTACGACCAGCCCGAGGACGTGATGGCAGCGCGGGCGGCATGAGCACGATGCAAGCGACGACCGTCAGTTGTCCGAACTGCGGGCGCACCAACCGGGTGCCCGTGGCCGCGGAGGGCCGCCCCAAGTGCGGCCACTGCAAGCAGCCCCTACCGTGGATGGTGGACGCGGGCGACGACGACTTCACCGAGGTCGCCGAGCGGGCCGACGTCCCCGTTGTGGTCGACCTGTGGGCCACCTGGTGCGGCCCCTGCCGCATGGTCAGCCCCGCGCTGGAGAAGGTCGCCACCGATCTCGCCGGCCGAATCAAACTCGTCAAGGTCGACGTCGACAAGAACCCGCGGCTGGCGCAGCGTTTCGAGGTCCGGGCGGTACCGACACTGCTCGTCCTCGACCAGGGCGAGACGGTCGCCCGGCAGGCGGGGGCGGCGCCCGCCCCCGCTCTGCGCCAGTGGGTGGAACAGTCGATCACGGCCCGGGAAGGGTGATCCGGATGACTCTGCGCGCAGACCCCCACCTCGCGCTTGTCCGGCCGGTCCAGCCGCTGACCCCAGAAGGGTGTCAGGAGTGTCTGCTGCTCGGCTCCCCGTGGGTCCACCTGAGGCTCTGCCTGACCTGCGGGCACGTCGGCTGCTGTGACTCCTCGCCGAACAAGCACGCGCGTAGGCACGCGGCTGCCGACGCTCATCCGATCGTGCAGTCGTTCCAGCCCGGCGAGGAATGGCGCTGGTGCTACGTTCACGAGGCGTTCGTCTGATGTCCGGCGACCAGTCGCTGCCGGGCGAAGAACCGGTGCCGGAGGAAGCGGACGAGGCCGTCTTCTGGGAGACCCCGGACATCTACGGCGCGTATCCGCGCCTTACGGAGGACCAGATAGCACGTCTGGCGGAGCACGGGCAACGCCGGAATATGGCTCCGAACGACGTGCTGATCCGGGAGGGGGAGCGCTGCGAGACGTTCTTCGTCGTCCTCAGCGGTACCGTCGCCGTCGTCGAGGACTACGGCACTCCCGAGGAGCACGTGCTGCGCGTGCACGGCCCCGGTCGCTTCATCGGCGAACTCGGCCTGCTGTATGGACAAGTGGCTTTCTACACCGCTGTCGTCAGGGAGCCGGGCGAGGTCCTTGTCGTCTCCTTGGACCAGTTGCGCCACCTGGTGTCCCAGGACTCCACCATCGGGGACATCGTGCTGCGCGCCTGTCTGGGCCGTCGCGCGCTGCTCGTCGGACACGGCGCCGGCTTCCGCATCATCGGCTCGCGCTACTCGCCCGACACCAGGCGGCTGCGCGAGTTCGCCGTCCGCAACCGACTGCCGCACCGCTGGATCGACCTGGAGACCGACGAGGAGGCCGAGGACCTGCTGCGCCGCTTCGGCGTCGGCCCGGAGGAGACACCGCTCGTCATCTGGCGGGACTCCACCCTGTTGCACAACCCCAGCAACGCGGAACTGGCCCGGCTCATCGGTCTGCCGTCACTGCCCGCCGGAAACCGTCACGGCGACGTCCTGATCGTCGGTTCCGGACCCGCCGGCCTCGCTGCCGCGGTGTACGCCGCCTCCGAGGGCCTGAGCACCACCGTGGTGGAGGCGATGGCCACCGGCGGCCAAGCCGCCACGTCGTCCCGCATCGAGAATCTGCTCGGCTTCCCCGCCGGCATCTCCGGCGCCGAACTCACCGAACGCGCCGTGCTCCAGGCCGACAAGTTCGGCGCCAGGATCAGCATTCCCGTGGTGGCGACCGGTCTCCATCCCAAGGACGAGGACCACTACGTGGTGGCGTTCGCCGACGGCAGCGAGATCGCCGCCCGCGCCGTCGTCCTCGCCACGGGTGCCCGCTACCGCCGGCTCCAGGTGCCCGGCATCGAACGCCTGGAGGGAACGAGCGTCCACTACTCGGCAACCGTCTACGAGGCCCAGCAGTGCCGCACCGACCCGGTGGCAGTCGTCGGCGGAGGCAACTCGGCGGGCCAGGCGGTGCTGTTCCTCGCCGGGTACGCGCCGAAGGTACACCTGCTGGTCCGAGGACCCAGCCTTGAGGCCAACATGTCCCGCTACCTGATCGACCAGGTCGAGCGCCATCCGCGGGTGGAGGTCATGCTGCACACCGAGGTCACCGAGGTCATCGGCCAGGAGGTGCTGGAGGAACTCGACGTGGTCGACAACCGCACGGGCGGGCACCGCCGACTCGCGGTACGGGGCCTGTTCGTCTTCACCGGCGCCGACCCCCACACCGAGTGGCTCGCCGGCATCATCGCCCTCGACTCCCGCGGCTTTGTCCTCACCGGCCCGGAGGCCCAGGAAGCGTGCGCCTACCCCGAGGTATGGCACGGCCGCGGGCGCTCGTGCATGACCCTGGAGACCAGCCTGCCCGGGGTCTTCGCGGTAGGGGACGTCCGTAGCGGCTCGGTGAAGCGGGTGGCCTCGGCGGCCGGTGAGGGCGCGATGGCCATCCACTTCGTGCACCGGCACCTGGGGCACTCGGCCGCACCCGGCACCACGGGCACGTCCGTTGCCGCGGGCGGCTCGGACGTCTCCCCACGCCTACGTCACAAGGAGTCCGCATGGCTCGCATGACGAATGGCGGGCGATGAGATCACGAGAAGGAAGAAGGAGTCGATGGCGATGGCCATGCCCGTCCGGTGGCCCGAACCCGCCCGCCAAACCGTGGGCATGCTGCGCCTCTACGCCAGCCACCACCCTCGTGACCCGCGCCTCCTCGTCCTCGTCGGCCAATTGAGCCGCAGGTGGGGCACCCGCTACACCTCGGACGGCAAACTCAATTTGGGCCGAACTGCACATGACACCCAGACCATGAGACCGAGCCTCGGGTCAGGAGGCAGTCGCCGCCGATGGATCGAGGTACCGTGACGGCGTGGAAATGCTCCATTTGCGGTATTTCATCGCGGTTGCCGAGGAGCTGAACTTTTCTGCGGCGGCCCGGCGCCTGCATATGGCCGCTTCGCCGTTGAGCCAGCGAATCAGGGACTTGGAGAAGGAGCTCGGCCACCGGTTGTTCGAGCGCGACTCACACAGTGTCACGCTCACGCCGGCGGGTGAGGCGCTGCTGCCGCTCGCGCGGGACGTGCTGGAACAGGTCAATGCCATGCCGTGGCGGCTGCACGAGGCGACCCGGCCGGGGCGCACTTCCATGCTCGTGGGCATTGCTACCGGGATACATCCGAGGCTGAGGGAGCTCCTCAACGTGCTCGCCGAGCGTGTTGAGGACCGGTGCGTTCTGCTGCGCTGGCCCGGCACGTCCAAGGAACTGGTCACCGCCGTGGGGGAGAACAGGATCGCGTTTGCGCTGGCCCGACTGCCGATCCGCGACCCCTCGCTGGACGTGCTCCCCGTCATGTCGGAACGGCTGGGAGCGGTGGTGCCGGCCGATAAGTTCGTCGGGCGGGATTCGGTGGAACTGCAGGACCTGGCCGACCTCAGCTTCGTCGTCGCAGCCAATGAGATCAGATCCATCTACTTCGACCAGCTCGACCGAGAAATGTTCGAGCGTGGGATCAGGAAACGAATCAAGCTGACTGATGCCGGCTATGGCGGAATCGCTGAAACGGTTTCCAGCGGGATGGCTTTCTACTTTGCCGTGCTCGACCCGGACAGCCCCATCCACGGCTATGCGCTGGAGAACACGAAGGTCCTGCCGTTCACTGATTTCGAGGCCCGGTTGGAGACCGCCCTGATCTGGCGCCGCGAGCGCGCCTCGGGCGGTGACCTGGACGAACTCGTCGAAGAGGCCCGCGAGGTTTTCGCCGATCCGATCCACGTCTGATAGCGGGGAGGGTGGCCGGCGCGGGTGCGCGATGCGTGCTCGGATTCATGCTGGCCGCACCCTGCCGGTGAGGTGACCACTGCGGTCACGCCAACGTTCGCCATACGATAATTCCAATGCCCGAAATGCGCCATTAGCGTTCTTTGCCATAGCCGGACACGGCGACGGAAGGACACGAAAATGGCGGACGTACACATCTTCGGGCCGCGCGACGGCGTGCGTGTCACCGACCGCATCCACGCCGACGTGCTGATCACCCACCTGCGCCCCCATGCGCCGGCCCGGTGGGGCCTGACCTACGACGACGCCGCTGACCCCGGCCTCGTCCACGCGCACACCACGGGCTTCCGCGGCGCCGCCGACCGGGCGGACGCCGCCACCCTCGACGACACCGTGCCGACCGCCTCCGGGCGGGTCGGCATCGCTGGCCGCGCGCTGGGCACGCCGCTCTCCCCGCTGCACCGGAAGACGGTCGGGCAGGACGAACCGGCCGACATCAGCGGCCTGTTCGTCGTGGTCTCCGAGTGCGCCCCGGTGCTGACGACGGCCGAGTGCATCCCGATGGCACCGGTGCTGAAGGACCACTCCGAGGCCGAAGCGCAGATCACCGTGCCCACCTTCATGCTCAAAGCCGTCCCCGACTACGACGGCACCCCGCGCGGTCCTGGAACTGGTGCGCACCGAGACCACCGACGTGGTCGTCAAGTCGGCCTACACCGGCCCGGCCCGGCTGCAGTTGTTCCAGCACGTCCTCGCCCCGCTGGCCGACCTGCCCGTGCTGGAGATCGTCTCCGCCAGCCACATCCTCACCGACCTGACCCTCGCCCCGGTCAAGCCGGTCTTCGACTACCTCCAGGCAGGTACGCGATGACACTCCAGTTCCGCACCGCCGCTGTGATCGGCGTGGGCATCATCGGACTCTCCTGGACCGCACTGTTCGCCGGCCACGGCCTGACCGTCCGGGTGAGCGACCCCCGCCCTGATCTCGCCGAGGCCGTCGACACCGCGCTCGCGGAGTTCACCCCGCACCTGGCCGCCCAGGGCCTGGAGACCGACGGACTCGCCGACCGCGTCCACCTGGCGGCCGACGTCACCGAAGCCGTCCTGGACGCGGACGTCGTCCAGGAGAACGGCCCCGAACGGGTCGAATTCAAGAAGGAGTTGTTCGCCCAGCTGGTCCGGGAGACCCCCGGACACGCACTGCTCCTGAGCTCGTCGTCGGCGATCCCGGCAACGGCTTTCACCACGGGACTCGAGGACGCCGACCGTGTCCTCATCGGACACCCCTTCAATCCGCCCCACCTGATGCCGCTCGTCGAGGTCGTCCCCGGCGAACGCACCTCCGGGGAAACCGTGCGGGCGGCGGTCGACTTCTACACCGCCGTCGGCCGCACCCCCGTCGTCGAACACCGGGAGATCCCCGGCTTCGTCGGCAACCGGCTCCAGATCGCGCTCCTCCGCGAGGCCGTCTACCTCGTCCAGCAGGGCGTGGTAGCACCGGAGGACCTGGACACCGTCGTGACCCACTCGCTCGGCATCCGCTGGGCGACGGTCGGACCGTTCCTCGGCTCGCACTTGGGCGGCGGTCCCGGCGGCATCCGCCACATGAGCACGGGCATCGGCCGCTCCGTGCAGCAACTGGCCCTCGGACAACCCTCATACGACCCCGAGGACCAGGAGCGAGTGATCCAGGCAGTGGAGAAGGCGTACGCCGCCACGCCGTACACGGACCTCGCCGAGGTCCGCGACCGCGAGCAACTCGCCGTCCTGTCCGCCCTGAACGACATCCGGCAGGGCCAGAACCAGAAGGAGAACTGAGATGACCACGACCACCGACGTCACCCCCGTCGAACAGCTCGAAGACCACCTGACCGCCGACTTCTACCAGTACGAGGCGCACCTTTCGGACGAGGAGCGCGAGATCCTGCTGGGCGCCCGCACCTTCCTGCGCAAGGAGATCAAGCCGCTGGTCAACGAGTACTGGTACAAGGGCACATTCCCCGTCGAGTTCGTCGAGAAGTTCCGCGGCAGCGGGCTGAACGCCCTGGCCTACGAGGGCTACGGCGCACACAAGCCGGCGGTCAGCAACCTGCTCAGCGGCATGCTGGCGATGGAACTGAGCCGCGTCGACGCCTCTACCTCCACCTTCTTCGAAGTCCACAACGGACTCGGCTTCTACTCCATCTACTACGGTGGCAACCAGGAACAGCGCGACCGGTTCCTGCCTGCCATGGCTTCCATGGACAAGATCGGCGCGTTCGGCCTGACCGAGCCGCACGGCGGCTCCGACGTCTCCGGCGGTATGCGCACCACCGCCAAGCGCGAGGGCGGCACCTGGGTCCTCAACGGCTCCAAGACATGGATCGGCAACGCCACCTTCGCCGACTACGTCATGATCTACGCGCGGGACGTCGACGACAACCAGGTCAAGGGCTTCGTCGTCGAAAAGGGCACCCCCGGCTTCGAGCCGGAGAAGATCGAGGGCAAGATCGCACTGCGGATCGTGCAGAACGCCAAGATCACCCTGACCGACGTACGCGTGCCGGAAGCGAACCGGCTGCAGAACATCAGGAACTTCCACGACGTCGCCGAGGTCCTGCGCGTCACCCGCTCCATCGTCGCCTGGGAGTCCTTGGGCGTGATGATCGGCGCCTACGAACTCGCACTCGACTTCGCCAAACAGCGCATAGCCTTCGGCCGTCCGATCGCCAAGTTCCAGATGATCCAGGACCTGCTGGTCAAGAGCCTGGGCAACATCACCGCCTGCTGGGGACTGGTGGTGCAGCTCGCCCGGCTGCAGGACCAGGGCGTCTACCGCGACGAGCACTCCTCCCTGGCCAAGACGTTCGTCTGTGCCCGTATGCGCGAGGTCGTCTCCTGGTGCCGCGAGATCTTCGGCGGCAACGGGATCGTCCTCGACTACGACATCGCCCGGTTCTTCGCCGACGCCGAGGCTCTCTACTCCTACGAGGGCACCCACCAGATGCAGACGTTCATCGTCGGCAAGTCCATCACCGGCCAGAGCGCTTTCGTGGGGTGACTGCGATGACCACCGAATCCGTCTTCACCGGCCTGAAGGTCCTCGACGCGTCGAGCTTCATCGCGGGACCGGCCGCGGCCACGATCCTCTCCGACTTCGGAGCGGACGTCATCAAGATCGAACCGCCGGGCGCGGGCGACCCCTGGCGGACCCTGAGCTCCATGCCGCCCAGCCCCCAGGCCGAGACCAACTACGGCTGGCACCTCACCAACCGCAACAAGCGCGGCATGGCGATCGACCTGAAGTCCCCGGAGGCCCCCGAGGTCCTCAAGCGGCTCGTTGAATGGGCCGACGTGTTGATCACCAACTTCCCGCACGGCACACGGGAGAAGCTGCACCTCGGCTACGACGAGGTCGCCGGCTGGAACCCGAGAGTCGTCTACGCCGACCTCACCGGCTTCGGTGACGCCGGGGCCGACGCCGGGCAGCCGGGCTTCGACCTGACCGCCTTCTGGTCGCGCAGCGGACTGCTGGCCTCCACCCGCGACGCGGGAGCCCCGCCCACGGTGCCGGTCTTCGGCAGCGGCGACAACACGACAGCGGTCGCCATCTACGCGGCGATCGCGACCGCCCTCTACCACCGCGAACGGACGGGACAAGGAGCCAACGTCGGGACGTCACTGCTCGCCACCGGCGTCTGGGCCACAGGAACGCTCGTGGCCGGCGCGCTCGCCGACGGCACACCGTTCCAACCGCACGACCGGACGGCACCGGCGAACGCGCTGACCACCCCCTACCGGACATCGGACGGCCAGTGGTTCATGCTGGCGACCTCGCCTCTGCGCTGGCCTGAACTGACGCGGGCCATCGAGCGTCCGGCACTGCTCAAGGACCCCCGGTTCACCGACGCCGAGGGCTTCGTCAAGCATGCCGCCGCGCTCGCCGAGCTGCTCGACGAGGCGTTCCGCTCGCGGCCCTTCGCCCACTGGCAGGACGTCCTGACCAGGGAACGCGTGACCTTCAGCCTCATCCAGACGCCGGAGAAGGCCGCTAAGGACCCGCAGCTGCGCGCGAACGACATCGTCGTGCCGCTGGAGGGGGTCAGCGGGCTGGACTACACCGTCAACAGCCCCGTCAACCTCCGCGGGGTCCCGAAGGTCCCCGCCAAGCGGGCACCGGACCTGGGCGAGCACAACGACGAGATCCTCGCCGAGTTGGGCTTCAGCCCCGCCGAGAAAGCCCGGATGCGCACCCATGGAGCGATCCCCGGTACGACGGAAGCGGCAGCCGCCTGACGACCACCGCGCCCGAACCGCCGACGGAGCTCGACGGCCGCTTCCACTCCGAACCCACCCCACAACCCGTGGCCGCCGGTCTGCGGCCTGCCGTCCCAGACATGCGATTGGCAACAGCCCCAAGGAGCAGACATGCCTACCCTCGACCGCCAGGAAAACGTCTTCGTGCTCGATCTCGGAGACGGTGAGAACCGCTTCCACCCCGACTGGATCACGTCTGTCAACGCCGCCCTGAACGAGGTGGAGAAAGCGGAAGGGCCGCGTGCCCTGGTGACCGCGGCGACGGGCAAGTTCTACTCCAACGGCCTGGACCTGGAGTGGCTGTCCGCTCACCGCGACCAGTACGACAGCTACACCGGCTCCGTCCATGAGCTCTTCGCCCGCGTGCTGTCCCTGCCGGTGATCACCGTGGCCGCCCTGCAGGGGCACACCTTCGCCGCCGGAGCGATGTTCTCGCTCGCGCACGACTTCCGCGTCATGCGCGCCGACCGCGGATGGTGGTGCCTGCCCGAGGCCGACATCAAGATCCCCTTCACGCCCGGCATGGTCGCCCTGATCCGGTCCCGGCTGGCGCCGCAGACCGCACACGAGGCCATGACCACCGCCCGCCGCTACGGCGGGACGGACGCCGCGGCCGCCGGCCTCGTCGACCGGGCGGTGGACGAGTATGCCGTGCGTTCCACGGCCGTTGAGATCGCCCAGGCGCAGCTGGACAAGGCCGGCGACACCCTCGGCACCATCAAGGCACGCACGTACGCCTCGGTCCTGGCCACCCTGCGCGGTGCGGCCGACCCGCTCGGCTGACACCGTTCAGCAGTGCAGCATGACCTGCAGGGTCATGCTGCACTGCGTGCGCGGCCAGTGGCCGGCCGTTCACCAATGGTCCACGACAGTGGGCGACCACGAAGGCCCGGGACTTTGCTCGCGCGTCGCTGTCCACCCTTGTGACGGGCGGGGCGGGGCGGGGCGGGACGGGGTGCCGGTACTGCAGTCCTGGACGGCTCTGCCGCCGACGCTCCGCTGGGGCCGGGCGCGAGCCTTGGGCTGTCACACGCGGTGACCTGCGATGACCTCTGTCGTTCGGCACTGCCGCGTACCCTGTCCGCGCTGCTGGGGGTCGGCACAAAATTCTTCGGACTCTCGCGTTGCACCGTCACGGGTGGTGGACACGTAGGGACGGAAGCAGCGAGAGGAAGCCATGGCCATCGACAGCGAGGACGAGTTCACCGATGTCTACCGCGCTCATTACGAGGACGTTCTGCGTTTCGTCCGCCGGCGTGCTCACCCTATGAACGTGGACGACATCGTCGGTGAGACGTTCCTCGCTGCGTGGCGTCGTCGCAGCGAGCTGCCGGAGGACCCACGTCCGTGGCTCTTCGGCACCGCGCGTAATGCGATGCTCAACGCCCACCGCGGGCAGCGCCGCCAGACGGCTGTCGCGGTGCGTGTCATGGAGAACGGTGGCGACGACAACTACGACGGTCTGACCCAGGCCGAGGAGCGGATGGACCTGGTAGCCGCCTGGCGGCAGCTTCCGGCCGCCGACCAGGAAGTGCTGGCGCTCCATGTCTGGGAGGGCCTCCCGGACCGGGACGCGGCCACCGTGCTCGGCTGCTCACGCGCGGCGTACACGATGCGGCTGTCCCGCTCCAAAGGCCGTCTGGCCAAGCTGTTCGGCCCGACCGGTCGGACCACCCCCGCTCCGGCTCCGGCGCACTGAAGGAAGAGACGTGAAGGATCACGAGAAGAACCTCCCCCGGTTGCTGGCCGCTCTGGACGCTGCTCCCGTCAGAGAACTGACCGAAGCCGAAAGCAACCGTAAGGAACATCTGTTGCGTACCGTGATGAACAGTGCGGCGTCCACCTCGCAGGCGGCCGCCCCGCCCCGCCGCCGTCGCGCGTGGCTCTGGGTGGCGGCGGGTGCCGTCACCGCCGCCACTGCCGTGGCCGTCGTGGGTCAGGTTGTGCCCAGCACGCCCGGCTCGGGGGTCCTGCCCGCGGCGGAACTCGCGAGCTGGACCGGGACCCCGAGTCGTCCGCCGGCCACCTCGCCCGAGGCCGCCGCCGCCGAGAAGTGGTGCGTCAAGGCCCTGGGCAGCGACTACTCCGGCACGTCGGTCTCGTACGCCAACCTGGACGTGCGCGGCTCGGTCACCTCTGTGGTCGTGACCGACGGGAAGACCATCTCCTACTGCCTCACCGACAAGGCCGGCCACGGCATGGCCGAGGTGATCGGCCCGGTGAAGAAGCTCCCCGACAACGCCGTCGAGGTGGACTCGGCCGGCGGTCACGGCGAAGGGAGCACCGGCCTCAACTACATGGAGGGCTCGGTGGGATCCGATGTCGGGGCCGTGACCCTGCACGACGGCGGCCGCACCATCGAAGCCACCATCCAGAACAACCGGTTCACCGCCTGGTGGCCGTCCGCCGAGCCGTCCGGCAGTGCCGACAAGGTCGACATCACCCTCAAGAACGGCTCCACCCGGACCGTAACCGGCGACTCCGTCTTCCCGAAGGACTGAGGAGCCGACGCGGTCGGCCGCTCCGACCTCATGAAGCGGCCGCCCGGCCGAGCCCCCGAACATCTACTGCTCCGCGTCACCCGCTTCGCCCAGCCCTCCGCCCTCCGCGCGTCATCCGGCTGCACGACGCCCGGCACCGCACTGCCACGCTCCTCACGGTGGCCAGGGACACGCCCCGCGCCGTGACGGAGATCCGTGGGCGCCGCGGCCGCCAGTGCCGACCCGTCCGCAGGGGATGCTCTGCGGCTTGGGCTACTGATGCCCAGGCACCAGTTGCCGACGGCCCGAGGGGTCGTCTCCGTCAGTGCGGTCAACGCGAACACAGTGCTCATAGGCATACCGGGACTTGGAGCGTGAAGGACTGGTCACGCCGCAGCCCGGACGGGGCACATTCGTCCAGTCCTTCGGCCCTCGTCCGCGCGCGTGTCACCCCGAGCACCACGCTCGTCCGCGATCCAGACGCATGGATGGACCGGGCGGCTACAGCCGGCCTCGAACGCGAAACTGCAAGAGCAGCGGATCCCGCCCGTAGGTGCTCGTCGTCGGCGCCCTCATCATCGTCGCAGCCGCCATCGGCGTCATCCGCGCGGTGACACGTCAGCGCCAGCGGTAGAAGGCATGCCGGGCGGCGCTGCGAGCCTGGACGTCCCGCCCGTCGACGCATCTCCCAGCATCTCCCTGGTCTGCGGGATGCCGCGCGAGAGCTTCGCGGTCGCTTCCGCCTTTCCCAACACTCTGCCTCCCCGGTACGACGGAAGCGGAAGCCGCCTGACGGGCACGACGCCGGAGCCGCCGATCGCGGACAGCGCTCGGCGGCTCGGGCTTTCGTTTTGCCTCGCAGCGGCTGCTACGTCACCGAGGCCCGCGACATCAAACACAGCCACGGCCGCGCCTTCGCCGTCCTGAGCGAGGGTGACAAGATCGCCTTCGCCCTGGCCTGGGCGTACGCCCGGAACATCTTCCACTGCGCGCTCCCGATGCACCCCGCACCGCGGTTCCGCCACTTCGACCACGCCCCCGGCGCCGAAGTTGCCGTGCGCGCAGGCGCGCAGCGGGAACAGCGTCGCGTCCTCAAGCACCTTCAGGCGGCGAGCCGCCCCGTAGTGTGCATGACTTCGAGGCGAGCACCTCCTTGCTCGGGAAGTGGTTGTAGAAGGGCCCTTTGGGCACGCCCGCGGCACGGATGAGCTCCTGCTGATCCCGGAGCATGAGCGCGCGCTCAGCCCGACGGTGAAGCCGCCAGCGCCTCGCCGAACGCCTTGGTCCAGTGTTCACCGCAAACGGAAGTGGATCGACGTACATCGGTGTGACCACTGTGCTCACGCCACATGAGAAACTCGAACATTCCGCTCTTCGCCACAGGCACACACGCTTGATTCGTCGAGCTCCATCAGGCGCCGCTCTGACCACCTCGACGCCGTTCATCTCCGGGACCACCGGCGGGCCTCATGAAGGCTTCCAAACCGTCCTTACGGCACCGGGTGATCAGCGCGAAAGCAATGAAACTGTCGAACTCGTCGAATCCGCCATGTGCGACCTTGCATTTCAAGCCGCCAGGCTACAAGAACCTGACTTCTTGCGTCAGATTCACTCAGCGATAGAAAGCAACTCGTGGAGCCCTTCAACGGCTAAGGCGTGGTCTGGTACTCCAGGACCGATCTTCCCCCCCCCGTCCGTTCTGCGGACCGCCGACAGGGGACGCCCACAAAGGTCGGGACCTCTGCCCGAGCGCCGGCGTCCGCCCTTGTGACGGGCCGGGCGGGGTGGCCCGTAGTACGGTGAACGAAGGTGTTCGGAAGCAGTGGGGCGAGTGATATGCGGTCTCCGGCATCCTCTTCTCAGTCGTGGCCCGACGTCGGTGACGCGACCGACGCGAAGGGCCGCGACAGCCTCTGCGCCTCGGCGGCTCGTCGTTGCATGCACGACCTGCGCGCGTCAGTCGTCACGGTATATCTGGTCGTCCCCGGGGAACCGATGTTGGCGGCTGCGGCCGTCGCTACCTCGTTCTTGGGATCGATCACACCGGAGCGTCTGCCCACCGATGACCTGTTCTTTCCCTCCGTCCGCGCCTATCGAACACGGCGGATCTGCACGGCCCACACATATGACATAGCAGCGCGATATCTCGATTTCGGGGTCTATGCGGCCGCTCCGCACATCGTGGCCGCCGCACCGCTGGCAGCAGGAGAGCAGAATTTCGGCGCTTTGATGGCGTTCTTGCCGCACGACGTTCAAGAAGTGTCCACGAAAGAGACGGATTACCTGCGCGAAACCGCCGAGCATCTCTCGTCCGGATTGGACCGACTTTCCCGCCGCGGTGTCTCTCTGTCCCCTCCGAAGCTTCCGCTGGTGGTCTCCCCTGAAAGCGGTGCCGTCGGTGAGACCGACGGGACCTCCTCCCAGGAAGGGCACGGCTCGCAGGGCTACTTGAGCGCACCCTTCATTTTTCACCTGCACAAACTGACCGTGTCCCTGATGTCGGCCGTGCATACGAGGGACGCGATCGCACTGACGGTCGAGCGACTGGTTTCCGGATTCGGGGCCCGAGCGGTGGCCATCAGCCTGATCGAGGGTGACCGGCTGCATGTGGTCGGCGCATCGGGCTGCTCGAAGGAGTACCTGAAATCCCTCAACGGCATCTCCATCAACGCGAAGTTCCCTGAGACCGAAGCCATCACGCATCAGAGGCAGCTCATCCACGAGGCAGGAGAGCAAGGCCAGTCGTCCGGGCAAGGCCGCATGACAGCGGACGGCCGTGACGAGCACGTGTGGGTTGTTCTCCCGCTGCTTGCCGGAGACCACGCACTGGGCACATGCTCGATCGGACTCGCGCCGGAGAACCGCCTGATCGCCACGCGACTGGCGCCACTGTCCACTCTGTCGACGCTGCTCGGCCAGACGCTTGAACGCACCCAGCTCTACGACGCCAGCCACGCGTTGGCGCAGAAGCTGCAACATGCCCTGCTGCCCCGGGTGCTTCCCCAGCCCGCGGGTGTGCTGACCACGAGCCGGTACGAGCCACCCACTGGCGCGATCGAGCTCGGAGGCGACTGGTACGACATCATCACGCTCCCCAACGGCGGCGTGGCCGCGGTGATCGGTGACGTCGAGGGGCACAACACGGCGGCAGCCGTGGTGATGGGGCAGCTCAGCAGTGCGGTACGCAGCTACGCACTGGAAGGCCATGACCCGAGCACGGTGCTGTATCGCGCGAATCGCCTGATGATCGACTTGGAGACAGATCTCTTCGCGACGTGTTGCTGCGTCTGGCTCGACCCGGACACCGGCACTGCCCAGGTCGTCAGCGCCGGTCATCCGCGCCCCCTGATCCGAACCGCTGACGGCCGTTACCTCGCGGCAGCGGCCGACGTAGGTGTCCCGCTGGGAGTCGAGCCGAGTCCGTCGTATCAGGCCGGCATCCTGAACATGGACCCGGGCACGCTGCTCGTTCTCTACACGGACGGGCTGTCCGGCGTGGGTGGCGAGCTAGCCCGGGAGACGCTGGAAGCCGCTGTCGCCCTCTCCGGTGATGAACTGGAACGTCTCGGCGACGGGCTGATGGGCTCCCCTGTCGGGCATGCCCGGCGGGTGGACGACGCCGCTCTACTGCTGTTGCGCTACGAAGGCCCTGCGAGGGAAGTCAAGGAGAGCATCAGACAGCTCCACCTGCAGCGCCACGACTACCAAGGCGCACAGCGCGCCCGTCGCTTCCTCACCGCGGCCTTGGACGGCTGGCATCTGGCTTCGCTGTGCGACTCTGCCGAGGTGTTGGCATCGGAGGTCGTCACCAACGCGCTTATCCACGGGGACAGCGACGTCGACGTGTGTCTACGCAAGTACCCCGACCATCTCCGGGTTGAGGTACGGGACAGTGACGCCCACCCTGCGATGCTCGTGGATCTCGGTCCGGACGAGGACAAGGCCGAAGGAGGGCGGGGGCTGGTGATCGTGTCTGCTCTGGCTTCCTCCTGGGGGAACTCACCGAGCGGCAGGGGGAAGACAGTGTGGTTCGAGATGGATACCCATGAGGAGTTGTAGCCGGAGACGTCAGATGGCCGCCGGCGACAACCAGCGTGGCCCGAAGGCTGCTGATCGCGTCACTTTCCGCCGCCCGTCCGCGAGTTGAAGCGGACGAGTGACGTCGTGAAGGCCGCTTCGGTGTTCCTTTTCCCAGGAGACTGACAGTCCTGCCACCGCTGATGTCGTGCCGGTGGCCCTGGCGACTTTGGCGCAGGCAACTTCTTGGCCACCTCGGCCGTCCTTTGGAGGGCTGTTGTGCCACGCCCACGTTCGTCGGGCTCCGCGGTTGCGCTCTGGCAGTGCGCACCGCAGGCTGCTGCCATGGACCGCGTCCCGGAAGTCAGTGTGCTGCCCATACTGGTGACGGGCGCGGCGGGCAGCATCGGTGCCGTCGGTCGATCCGTGGTCGAAGGGCTTCGGCAACGGGGCCTGCCCGTCCGGGCCATGGTGCGTCGCGAGGACGAGCGAGCGGAGGCGCTGCGCGCGACGGGCTGCGAGGTCGTCGTCGGAGACCTGACGCGCACGGGGGACGTCGCCAACGCCCTGGCCGGTTGTGGACGTATGTATTTCGGCGTGGGCGTGTCGGCGCAGTATCTGGAGGCTGCCGTGACGGCAGCGGCCGTCGCACGCGAGTACGGCCGTCTGGAAGTGTTCGCGAACATGTCGCAGCTCACTGTCTCCGAGATGGACCTCACCAGCACCTCCGAGTCTGTGCAGCAGCGGCAGCACTGGCTGGTGGAGCAGGTCCTCGGCTGGTCCGGCCTGCCCGTCGTCCGGATCAGGCCCACCGTGTTCATGGAAAACCCGCTGTTCCGCGTGGGCTTCGCCTCGATCGCGAAGAACGGAAGCATCAGACTGCCATTCGGCCGGGCGAAAACCTCCCCTGTGGCGGCCAGGGACGTCGCCGCGGTCGTGCAGGAGATCTTGGCCGATCCGGCCCCGCACATCGGCCGAACCTATGAGCTGACCGGCCCTTGCTCGCAGGACGTCGCCGCCATGGCGGAAGAAGTTTCCGCAACTCTGGGACGACCAGTCAGTTACACCGACGTCCCACTGCAGGAATGGATCGACGACGATCTCAGACCGCTGGGACTACCGGAGCATGCCTTCCAGCACATCTCCACCATGGCCCGCCTTCACGCGGAGGATCGATACGACCGCAAGGCGGACGGGGTCGAGCAGGTCACCGGGCGGCCTCCATCGGGGGTGGCCGAGTACGTCCGTGAGAACCCCAGCCTCTTCAGCCTCTGAACTCGCGTCCTCGTCGTGCGGTGTACGAAGTCTCCGGAGGGACGGCCTGGTCGCCGCAGCCGCGATCAACGAAGGTGGACCGCATCCCAGAGCAGCAACTGGGCCGTAGGCTGGTGGCAATCCCCCTTGCGCTGATCGTCGTGATCACCGTGGTGGACATCCATTCCCCGCCAGACGTCCACCTGGGTCCCTTGCCGGTGATCGCGCCGGCCCCTGACCGCGTCCCTGGCCGGACCGCGACTGACCGCCCTCGTCGGCGGGGCACTGGCTGTGGCTGCCCAGGTGTTCATCGCCGTGTTCCAGGGCGGACTGACCACACCTCACCACCTCTCGCAGATCGCTGGCTTGGCCCTGTTGTCCGCCTTGGTCGTCTTCGTCTGTCACGTGCGTGAGCGGCGCAGCCGTGAGCTGAAGCGGGCACGGTCGGTGGCCGAGAGGGCTCAGCTCGCACTGCTGCGGCCACCACGCCGCCGGATCGGGCCGCTGCGGGTGGCGTGGCTGTACTTGGCGGCCGCCCTGACCAGCAAAAACAGCCTCGCCCGGTCCGGCGACCGCCCTGGCATGGCGTCAGCCCAGTGGGTTGGTCGTGTCGCGGAGCGTGGCGAGGACAGGGCCGTACATGCGTGTCTTGATGGTTCCGAGGCTGTCGCCGGCCTTGTTCGCGTGGGCCTGGGCGAGTTCGAGGGCGGCGGTGCGCAGGGCGCCCTCGTCCATGGCCTGGTCGACGATTCCGGCGGCGGCGGCTTCCTGGCCGCCGAAACGGCGGGCGGAGACCATGGCGTGCTGGGCGGCTTGCGGGGTCAGCCGGGACTGGATGAGGGTGGACATGCCGGGAGTGAAGGGGATGTTGATGTCTGCTTCGGGCAGGCACCAGAAGCCCCGGTCGGCGCGCATGAGGCGGAAGTCGTGGGCCAGGGAGAGCATCGCTCCGGCGGCGAACGTGTGTCCCTGCAGGGCGGCTACGGTGATCAGCGGGAGGGACAGGAACCTTGCGAACAGACCGTGGACGGAGTTGACGTAGTCCGGACGGTCGTCGCTGTGCGCGGCGAGCCATTCGAGGTCGAGGCCGTTGGAGTAGAACTTCCCGGTCGCGGCGGTCACCAGGGCGCGGGGGCCTTCGGACTTCTCCACCTCGTCGAGGGCTGTGTGGACCGAGGCGATCCAGTCGGGGTGGAAGCGGTTCTCCCCGTCGCCGAGGTCGAGAACGAAGACGGCGTCGTGGCGGTCGAGCGTGGGCATGAGGGCTCCTTGGAGACGTTTCGGTGGGGCAGGGCACAGGCCGCAGACCGGGGCTGCGGGCTGTCACCTTCCGGTGAACCGTGCCGGTCGGCGCTCGATGAACGCGGTGATGCCTCTGGCGTTCGTCTCTCGGCCGCCGGAGCGGAGGTCATCCGGCAGGTGCTCGCCGGGCCCGGTGGCACAGGGTGGCCGTGGCCAGCAGGCCCAGCGCCGAGGTCGCACCGGTAAGGAGGATGCCGGTGAGGGCCGGCCCTCCGGGAGGTGCGGACGCGTGGATCCAGCGGATGGTGAAGTTGGTGGATGCCGCCACTGGGAAGCTGAAGATCCACAGGCCGGGATGGAACGCGGGCTGGCGCAGCTCGGGGAGGAGGAAGGCGACGAGGAGGACCGTGAAGAGCAGGGTCCCGGCGAAGCCGTAGCCGACGGCGTCGAAGACGCCCTTGTGGGCGGCGGTCCAGGCGATTCCGCCGGTCGCCGGTGGGATGGTCAGGACGGTGAGGGCCGGGCGGGCGGGCCCGGGCAGGGGGCCACCGGTGACGAGGCTGCCGAGGATGACGGTGCCGAAGGCGAGCCAGTACAGCAGCCCCACCGCGAAGGCGGCGTCGGCGACACCAGGCAGTCTGAGGCTGGAGGCGATGGCGCTGGCGACGAAGGGTGCCGAGGAGACGGGCAGCAGATAGCCCGGGTGGAGAGCGGTGGTGCTCAGGGTGCCGGTGAGCCAGTGGGCGAGCAGGCGTGCGGCGATGAAGGCGGCCAGGATAAGGAACACCGCGTAGACCCAGCGTGCCCCGGTGAGCTCGAACCGGGAGAAGTGTCCTGTGATCAGCATGCCGATGATGGGGACGTACCCGAGGGTGAAGCCATCGCCGGGATGACGCAGGTCGTGGCGCAGGTTGTGCCATCGGATCCCGCCATGGCGCAGGTACTGGGCCAGCAACACCAGCCAGATCAGTCCGCTGACGATGAACAAAGCGTCGCTGACCTCCAGAGCGGGCGGAAAGGTGGTCACCGCCGCCTGCCAGGCTCCGCCGAGGCCGGCGGTGCCGAGGGAGACGGACAGCAGCCTGATCCGTGCGGCGCGGGTGGCGTGGGGGCCGTCGACGTCGGAGACGATCTCGGCGGCTGGACGCGCAGGCCCGCTGCCGCGCGGCGCCGTGCTGGTGTGCTCTGTCGTGTCGAGCATGTCGGACATGGGGGAACCTCAAGGGGATTGCCAGGGCGCGGGCCGGGACTCGCCTGCCCGGAGGCGTGGGTCGTGGCGTGGTCAGGCGTCCATGTCGAGGACGACGCGGAAGCGGGCCTTGCCCGAGAGCATCCGCTCGTAGGCGTCCATGGCGTGGGTGAAGGGCATGGGCTCGGTGGCGGGGCGGATGCCGTGGGCGAGGCTGAAGGCGAGGTTGTCCTCGTTCTGGATCGACGACCCGGTCAGGCTGCCGACGATGCGGCGGGTGCCGAAGATCAGGTCGGCCGTGGCGACCGTCAGCGGGTCGGGGGCGGCACCGACGACCACCAGCGTCCCGCCCGGAGCCAGTCCGCGGACCAGGGGGTTCATGGACGTACCGCTGGATGCCGTGGCGACGATGACCGACGCGCCGCCCAGGTCGGCCAGCGCCGTGCCGGGGTCGGTGAGGGTGCTGTCGATGTACTCGTGGGCACCCAGCTGCCTGGCGAGTTGCTCCTTCTCCTGGCCGCGGGCGATGGCGGCCACACGGTGTCCGAGGCTGCGTGCGTACTGCAGGGCCAGGTGCCCCAGCCCGCCGATCCCCTGCACGGCGACCAGGGCGCCCGCGCGGGTGGGGACCTGCTGGAGCGCGGTGAGCGTGGTAAGTCCGGCGCACAGCAGCGGGGCCGCCTCGACGGCGGGCATGCCGTCGGGGATGCGCACCAGTCCGCTCGCGCGGGCGTAGGTCACCTCCGCATATCCGCCGTCGATGGTGGTGCCGGTCTGTTCCTGGTCGAGGCAGTTGACGAAGTCGCCGCGGCGGCACGGTTCGCACTGCCAGCAGTGCCCGTTCAGGAAGCCGACGCCGACGCGGTCGCCGGGCCGCCAGGCGGTGACGCCAGCGCCCACGGCATCGATCACGCCGACGATCTCGTGGCCGGGGACGACGGGGCGTGACGGGTCGGGGCGCAGTCCCTCCACGGCCAGCACGTCGGAGTGGCAGACACCGCACGCCTCCACCCTGAGCCGGACGTGCCCGGGCTCCGGGTCGACCAGCTCACGCTCGACGAGCCGGAGCTGGTGGACACCGGTGGCCTCGAAGGCTCGGTACGCGGACATGACGCTTCTCCTCGGTGCTGCCTCTGCCGACACGGGGAGGGCCGGGGGCTGGGGGCGGGGCGGGGACCGATCCAATATGACCGGTCGCTTCAATATGACCGGTCACTTTAAACTTAGTCAAGCAGGTCCGAGGGTCGAGCCGTGGGCCATGTGGCGTCGGGGCGGGCGCCGTTTCCCCGGTGATCTGGGTTTGACCTGTGGCAAGGCGACCGGACATATTGACCGAGAGGTGGTGGTGAGGATGGCACGCGCGTCCAAGCGCGAGGAGATCGCGCAGGCGGCCCTGGAGCAGTTCCGCACGCGGGGCTTCCATGCCACCGGCATCAGCGACATCACGTCGGCGGCCGGGGCTCCCAAGGGCTCGTTCTACAACCACTTCGCCAGCAAGGAGGAGAGCGCCCTTGAGGCGCTGAGCCGCTACGCCGCCGGGTTGCGGTTCGACCTGCTCGACACGCCCGGACGCTCTGCGCTGGAGCGGCTTCGGGCGCACTTCGAGTTCCTGGGCGCGGACACGGTCGCCAGCGGCTTCGCCCGTGGATGTCTGGCGGGCAACCTGGGCGCGGAGGTGGCGGACCACTCCGAGGAGATCCGCTCCGCCGTCCAGGGCGGCTTCCAGCGGTGGGCCGCGCGCATCCGGCGGGTGCTCACCGAAGCCCAGGAAGCAGGTGAGCTGGACGCCGCTCTCGACGTCGAGGACGCCGCGCTGTTCATCCTCAGCGCCTGGGAGGGCACGTTGATCGCGGCCCGGGCCGACAAGACCTCCGCTCCCTTCGACGCCTTCTTCCGCATGGTCTTCGGCGTCCTTCTGCGCTGATCGCGGCCGGTGTCGCCGAAGACTCACAGGCGCCGCCACCCACACCAAGGCTCCCCGGCCCGGAGGCAGGCGCGGGCGAGCCTGGGCGCCCTCGTACACGACTCCTCGTCGCAGGGGCCTATGGGCCAGGTGGGGGGAGAGCTTGCTCGGTCCAAACCGTTTTCGCGTCGTCGGTGTAGCGGATGCCCCAGTTGTGTGCGAGCTGGGCGCAGATGAACAGGCCGCGGCCGCCTTCGTCGACCGACCGTGCGTGGCGCAGCCGCGGGGCAGAGGTGCCGCAGTCCTGGACCTCGCAGGTGAGGGTGCGGTCATTGATGAGGCGCAGTCGTACGGGTGGGGCGCCGTACCGCAGGGCGTTGGTGACCAGCTCGCTGACGATTTCCTGCGTGTCGTAAGCAGTGTCCTGGTCCACGCCCCAGGCCGCGAGTTGGTGCCGGACGTGCCGCCGCGCGAGGGCCGGGGCGGTGGGCTCTTCGTCCAGCGGCCAGGTGGCTACGTGGTCGGCGGGGAAGGGGTGGGTGCGGGCGAGAAGCAGGATGGCGTCGCCGGGCAGGGCGTCGGCGCGCAGCCGGTACAGGACGTCGTCGCACAGGTCCTGGAGGGGCCGGTCGGCGTCGGCGAGCATGCGCCGGAGCGGCTGCGGGTCGCTTGTGCCGTCCTGGCCCCATACGGCGGACAGGAGCGAGGTCGTGTAGAGGGCGAGGACGTCTCCGTCGGCCAGGGTGACGGTGGTGGTGGCGTACGGGGGCCAGCCTCCGCCGCCGAGGGCACCACCGGCGGCCAGCTCGACGACTCGGGTGCCGGAGGCGGGGCCGGCGACGACGGGCGGGGGGTGTCCGGCCGAGGCGATGGTGCACGTATGAGTGAACGGGTCGTAGAGCACGCACAGGCACGTCGCGCTGAGAGGCTGCCCGCGCAGGGGATCGCCGGGTGGCAGCGCCCTCCGCTCCCGCGCGAGACGTGCCGTGGCGTCGTCGAGCCGGGCGAGGAGCTCGTCGGGTCCCAGGTCCAGTGCGGAGAGCGACTGCATAGCGGTCCGCAGTTGCCCCATGGTGACGACGGTGTGGATGCCGTGGCCGGCGACTTCCCCGACCACCAGGGCCGTTCGGGCGCCGGGCAGGGCGCAGGCGTTGGACCAGCCACCCGCCCCCCGGTCGTCGGCCACATACAGGCCGGCGGTCTCGATCGCGGTCTGCGAGGGAGGTGCCGGGGGTAGCAGATGGCGCTGTAGTGCCGCGGCGATGGTGTGCTCGCGGGTGTAGCGGCGGGCGTTGTCGATGCCCAGGGCGGTGTGCGTGGCCAGTTCCAGGGCGAGGGCGAGTTCTTTCTCGTCGAAACCGTCGGATCGCTGGTCGCGATAGAGACTCACCAATCCGAGCACCTTTCCGCGCAGCGTCAGTGGCGCGACGAGCAGGGCACGTGCGCCGGATGCGCGAATCGCTTCGGCCCGCGCCGGATCGGCCGCCAGCCAGGGCGTGTCGGGGCCCAGGGCGACCGTGCGGGGCTTGAGGTCGGCCAGGGCCTGTGCATAAGGGGTCGGGAACGGCAGCGCGCGGACGTCTCCCACCGGATGCGCCCGGGCCTGCTGATCACCGCCACTGTTCCCGAAGGCGGCCCGGCGCAGCGGCACATCCCGCCCCAGAGGGCTCAGCGGTGGTTCCTCTCCCCGCACCACAGGCTCCACCACTTCCACCACGGCGATGTCGGCGAACCCGGGGACCAGCGCGTCGACCAACCCCTGGCAGGTGGCCACCACATCCAGGGTTTGTCCCACCCGCTTCCGGACGGCATACAGGGCCTGGATCGCACGGTGCGCCTTCTCCTGACCGGTCACGTCGTGTGCCACGACCACCGCCCCCGGTGCGTCGTGCAGGGGCAGCACCGAGACGGTGTGCGTGTGCTGGGGCTCGTTCTTCGGGGCCGTCCCCATGACGTGGTCCGTTGTCGGCGTACCGTCCGCCATGGCCCGGCGCAGGATCTGCTCCAGTTCGCCGGGGGATGAAAGGGGCCACGCATCGGCCAGGGGGCGTCCTTGGATCTGCCGTGCGCTCAAGCGGGACAGGGCCTGCGCGGCGGCGTTGGCCGACACGACATGCAACTCCTCGTCCACCACGAACAGAGCCCCCGCCGTGTGGGCGGACAGTGCTTTGAGCACCGCGGTCTCCATGCCGGGCACCATCCCGCTCGCAGGGGGCAGGAAGATCCTCCACGTCACCGAACCGTCTTCGTGGGGCACCGGTTGCAGGCGCAGGCCACGGTGGGCGGCTCGCGCTGCAACATCACGCAGGGCGTCATGCCTGCAGCGCTCCGCAGCGTCACCGCCTGGCGCGGGGACAGAGCCGACCAGGTCGGTGGCCGGCCGCCCGACCACCTCGCCCGCCGGGCGCCCCCACAACTCCTCCGCTTGGTGGCTCCACTGCACGACCACGCCTTTGCCATCCACGATCATCAGGGGCGTCTCACCGGCCACGGCAACCACCTCCGCCTTCCAGCTTGCCCGGCGGTCAGGGGCTGCGCCGCCGTAGACCGGCACCCAGCTGCGGGTCTGCACGAAGGGTGCTGCGAGAAAACCTCCTACGACCTCCACCGGCGGACCGCACCGACCCCGCGCGCAGGCGCCGAGCACGCGGGGCTGACCGGCGGATGCCCACCGCCCACGCTGGTCCCGGCCGGACTTACAGCGTCCCGGGGGATCAGCGCCCAGGTGCGTGACGCCGGTGAACCCGTGAACGATGACAGAGCCGCCGGCTGTGAGGTCACCGCGGCCCGCCTGGCTGCGGCTGCGTCGCCGGAGCCGGGCCGCCCGATCAGTGGCCCTTCGGCCACCGCCGCCTGGTACGACCGAGCAGGAGACCGACATGAACACGTTGCTCGCGGAGGTCATCGATGCCCACGGTGGCCTCGATCGCTGGAACGCACTCACCACGGTTCGTGCCACCATCGTCAGCGGTGGCGACATGTTCGTCATCAAGGGGATGCCGCAGGACCCCACCCCCCGGGAGATGACCGTCTGGCTGCACGAGCAGCACGCCTCCGTGATGCCGTTCGGCGCCCCCGACCAGAAGACCGACTTCACGGCCGACCGAGTCAGCATCGAAAAGGTCGACGGCCGCGTCGTGGCCGAACGCAACGAACCGCGAAAGTCGTTCACCGGGCACGACCTCGCTACCCCGTGGGACCCGCTGGACCGCGCCTACTTCAACGGATACGCGCTGTGGACGTATCTCACCACGCCCTTCCTGCTGTCGATGCCCGGCTTCGCCATCACCGAGATCGAACCATGGCGGGAAGGGGACGAACTCTGGCGGGGATTGCGGGCCACCTTCCCGCCCCACATCGCCAGCCACAGCACTCAACAGGACTTTTACTTCGGCCCCGACCATCTCCTGCGTCGGCACGACTATCACGTCGACATCGCAGGGGGGTTCGCCGCGGCACAGTACGTCTACGACACCGTGGAAGCGGACGGGATCCGCCTGCCCACCAAACGCCGGGCCTACCGAAGCGATGCGGACAACCGCCCGATCCTCGAACAGACCATGGTCTCCATCGACGTCAGCAACGCTCGGTTCACCTGACATTGGGCCTGTACGTGGCGCGTGCCGAGCGGGACTGGTGGCTGCGCGCTCCGTACCGTTTCAACGGCGGGCTCAGCCACCAAGGTTGGCCAGCCAACGCAACGCGCTGAAACTCGGCAAGAACAAGTACTCGCCGCCACGGGTGATGACGAAGCGCTCGACGCCATGCAGGCGACGCCGCGCGAGGGTGGACCGCGGCGATCTTGTCGATGGCGGCGATCCAGTCCGCGCGCCGCTCGGGCAGCGGTCGGGCCCTCTCTCCGCCGGCGAGGTAAGGATGGACGCCGTTGTAGACGATGTCGCCCGCGACGACGAGGCCGATGGACGGAACGTGCACGAACGTGGTGTCCGGTCCGTCGCTGTCGCCGGCCTCGACGAACCGGACCTCCTCGCCCTCCAGGAGGAACGTGTAGTCGTCGATCACCTCGGGCAGCACGATGTCCTTGACGATCTGGCCGGGAAACTGGCTGTTCCAGAACGCCATTCGCTGTCCGGCGGTGAACTCCGCCAGGGCCACGGTGCCCTCAGTGGCGATCATCCGCGCGTCGGGAAAGTGCTTGGCGACCTCGGAGAAACCGAACCAGTGGTCGCCGTGGCCATGGGTGGCGTACATGGCGACCAGGTTCTTGCCCGAGGCCAGCACCCACTCGGCCACCTGCCGGGACTGCTCCTCCAGGTGCGGGGCATCGATCAGGATGGCGTCCCGCTCCCCGTAGATGAGGGTCGCCGACATCGGCGACCAGGCCGGCAGCGGCCGGACCGAGTCTGTGGGGGCACGTGATGCGCCCCTCGGCGAGCTCGGCGTGTCCGGGCTGCGCGCGTTTTCACACCCACCCTGTGGCGCCGACGTGTCAGGAGTGTGTGACGCTCGCAGTCACCGGCCGGAGCCGTCTCGGTCGCAAGCTGGCGGTGGCGGTGGCGGTGGCGGTGGCGCATGATCAGGTGTTTGCTCTCGGCCGCGCCGAAATGCCCAGATAAAGTGGCTTGTTACCTGTTGCTGCACCGAGTGCGAGAGGCGCTCTTACCACCTCGCCTGGCCGCGGAGGACCGGTTGTGTCGTCGTGATCCGCCCCCATGTGCTGGAAGTCCTGGCCGAACGGGCGCCTGTAACCGTCGTCATCCGAGACTTTTTCATGCGCCTTGGGTATGGCGAAGAGGGGAAATAAAGCGGAAGCGCTCGGTCGTGTGGTGGAGGAGCGGGTCGCGGCCCTGGTCCTCTACCTCACCGCCGCTGACCCCAGTTAGCAACTTGCTCTGGATCTCTCGACTTACCTGATGGCTCATCAGGTAAGTCAGCATCCAATCAGCATTGGACCGGGAGAGTCTTCCGTACATGCTCCTGGTCGACGGCTTCGCGGCAGCTTGTTTCGCGCAGATCGCGCAGGTGAGGAACCTGCTCGCCACGGTGCACGATGTTCTGGAAGGTCTTCGAGCCGAAGGTATGCCGGTGTACAGTGAACGACGCCCTTGACCTGCAAAAAGCTGGCAGGGAGCCGTCTTCCAGGAGTCCAAAGTGCTGCGTACTCTGTTCAAGTCCAAGATCCACCGAGCCACCGTCACCCAGGCCGACCTGCACTACGTGGGATCGGTGACCATCGACGCCGATCTGCTCGACGCGGCCGATCTGCTGCCCGGCGAGCTCGTGCACATCGTCGACATCACCAACGGCGCGCGTCTTGAGACGTACGTCATCGAGGGTGAGCGCGGTTCGGGCGTCGTCGGGATCAACGGCGCGGCCGCCCATCTCGTCCACCCCGGTGATCTGGTGATCATCATCAGCTACGCTCAGGTGACCGACGCCGAGGCGCGGGCGCTTCAGCCGCGGGTCGTGCACGTCGACGGCGACAACCGGATCGTGGCCCTCGGCGCCGACCCGTCGGAGCCGGTGCCGGGCTCGGATCAGGAGCGCAGCCCGCAGGCCGTGACGGCCTGACGGGCCTGACCGACAGACGAGCGGATGACCAGGAGCGTGCGTGTCCATGGGTGACGTCGAGAACAGAGGGAACATCGAGCTCCGCGACGATCGGGCGGCCGGCCGCCTGGAGGCCGTCGCCGACGGTGAGGTCGTCGGCCGCATCGAGTACTTCGTCCTCGACTCGCCCGCGCGCGCCCTGGTCCCCGTCCACACGATCGTGGAGCCGGCCCACGAGGGGAAGGGCATCGCGGGCTCCCTGGCCCGCGAGCTGTACGCCATCGCCGAACGCGAGGGTGTCCCCGTGGCCCCGCTGTGCCCGTACGTGGTCAGGTGGGCCGAACGCCACCCGGCCGAGGCCCCGGCGGCCGACCCCGGACTGCTGCGCGCCGCCAAGGAGTGGCTGGTGACGCACCCCGGGCGGTTCTGAGCGCTACGGCACTCCGTTTTGAGCGCTACGGCGACGGGGCGCCGTAGGCACGGGCTGGCCGCGACGGGTGAGTGACACAGCGGCCGGGTAGGCGGGGGAGTGTCCAGAGGCGACGTCGAGCGACTGGCCGGAGGACATCATGACGCACGCGCACCCCGACCCCCTCCCACCCGGACCGCCGCCGGGCCCGGACCCCTCGCACCCGGAGCCGCATCCTCACCCGGTCCCGGCCCCCGAGCCGCCTCCGGCCCCGGAACCGACTCCGCCGCCCAATCCCGTACCGGCCCCGGAGCCGCCCCCCGCTCCCGGCCCGACCCCGCCGCCGAACCCGGTCCCGCCGCCCGAGCCGTCTCCGGCCCCGCATCCCCCCGTGCCCTCACCCCCGGAACCCCCACCCCACCCGGTTCCGCCCCCCGAGCCGCCCCCGATCCCGCCGGGCCCGGAACCGGTCCCGAACCCTGAGCCGGGCCCTCCCCTCACGCGAGCCGAATGAACGCGTGTGGACCCCCGTGTAGACCTGCGTGAACACGCGTCGTCCGGCGGCGCCGCAACCAGCACCGCGGCCGGTGGGCGACGTCATGTCGCCCACCGGCCGCGGTCACTTCCGGCCGCTGACGGCTGTCAGCCGACGGTCAGGCCCGCACCTCGGACCGGTCGCCGCCCCACAGCGTGTGGAACGAGCCGTCCTGGTCGACGCGCCGGTAGGTGTGCGCACCGAAGAAGTCGCGCTGGCCCTGGGTGAGGGCCGCGGGCAGGCGGTCGGCGCGCAGGGCGTCGTAGTAGGCGAGGGCCGCGGCGAAGCCGGGGGTCGCGACGCCCTGGCGGGTGGCGGCGACGAGGACCTCGCGCCAGTCGTCCTGCGCGTCCGCGATCTCCTGGGCGAACGTCGCGTCCGACAGCAGGCTCGGCAGGTCGGCCCGGGCGTCGTAGGCCTCGCGGATGCGGTCCAGGAAGGCCGCGCGGATGATGCAGCCGCCGCGCCAGATGGAGGCGATGGCGCCGAGGTCGATGTCCCAGCCGTACTCCTCGCTGCCCGCGGCGATCTCGTGGAAGCCCTGCGTGTAGGAGACGATCTTGGAGGCGTAGAGCGCCTGCTCCACCTTGTCGGCGAAGGCGGCCGCCTCCTCCTTGCTCATCGGCGTCGGCTTGGGGCCGGCCAGGCCGCGCGAGGCCTCGCGCAGCGCCGCGTGGCCGGACAGGGAGCGGGCGAAGACCGCCTCCGCGATGCCCGACACCGGGACGCCGAGGTCGAGGGCGATCTGGACGGTCCAGCGGCCGGTGCCCTTCTGCTCGGCCTGGTCCACGACCACGTCCACGAACGGCTTGCCCGTCTCCGCGTCCACGTGGGACAGCACCTCGGCCGTGATCTCGATCAGGTAGGAGTCGAGACGGCCCCGGTTCCACTTGCGGAAGATCTCCGCGATCTCGGCGGGGGTGTAGCCGGCGACGTCGCGCAGCAGCTGGTACGCCTCGCCGATCAGCTGCATGTCGGCGTACTCGATGCCGTTGTGGACCATCTTCACGAAGTGCCCGGCGCCGTCGGGACCGACGTGGGTCACGCAGGGCGCGCCGTCCTTCGCCTTCGCGGAGATCTTCTCCAGCATCGGGCCCAGCGAGTCGTACGACTCCACCGAACCGCCCGGCATGATGCTCGGCCCGTGCAGCGCGCCCTCCTCGCCGCCGGAGATGCCCGTGCCGACGAAGTGGATGCCCTGCTCGCGCAGCTCACGCTCGCGGCGCCGGGTGTCGGCGAAGTGCGCGTTGCCACCGTCGATGATCATGTCGCCCGGCTCCAGCAGCGGGGCGAACTCCTGGATGACCGCGTCGGTGGGCTCGCCGGCCTTGACCATGATGACCAGGCGGCGCGGCCGCTCCAGCGACTCGACGAACTCCTGGGCGGTCTCGGCCGGGACGAAGTCGCCCTCGTGCCCGAACTCCTTCACCAGGTCGTGCATCCGTGACGCCGTCCGGTTGTGCACCGCGACCGCGTAGCCGTTGCGCGCGAAGTTACGGGCGAGGTTGCGGCCCATGACCGCGAGACCCGTGACACCGATCTGCGCAGAACTGCTCATACCGCCTACTCCTCAAATATCGGGCACTGCATATTCTGTAAAACGTGCCGGTCGTGCTGGTCGTACACGTCAGTTGTTGGGTAAGTATCGCCCTTCTGTCGCCCTGACGTGCTCATATGGCGAGCTGGCGTGCTCATACGGCGACCTGCCCATCCTGACGTGCCCGGTGCCGTCCACGCACATCGGACCCGCCACGCGTGAGTACGCGCGGAAGGTGCCGCGCGCCTCAGCGGCCCGGCCGATCCGGCCAACGCGGGGCGATTCATGGCCACTTGGCGTGACCAGGCGGCCGATTCCCGTCTTGTCATGGCCTGTTCCCGGCGCTTACTTTTGCCCCTCCTGGCGCATGCGGAGGGGGCTTTCGAGATGGCCGTACGCGGCCGGCACCGCCGGTACCAGCCGAACAGGATCAACCGTGCCTCGCTCACCGTCACCGTGGGCGGCGCCGGCATCGCGATCCCGCTCATCGGCGCCGGGGCCGCACACGCGGCCGACGCGGCCACCTGGAACAAGGTCGCCGCGTGCGAGTCGAGCGGCGACTGGAGCGTCAACACCGGCAACGGGTACTACGGTGGCCTCCAGTTCACCCGGTCCACCTGGGCGGCCTACGGCGGCACGGCGTACGCACCGCGCGCCGACCTGGCCACCAGGGGGCAGCAGATAGCGGTGGCGGAGAAGGTGCTCGACGGGCAGGGACCCGGCGCCTGGCCGGCGTGCTCGGCGCGGGCGGGCCTGACTCGGGCTGGTCATGCAGGGGACGCGGACGTGCGCGTACGGGATGTGCGGACGGTACGGGATGTGCAGCCGCAGACCACGCCCCAGTCCCGGGCGGGCAGGGCGGAGATGTACACGGTGGTGCACGGCGACACGCTCTCCGCCATCGCCGAGGAGCGGCACGTACAGGGCGGTTGGCGACGGCTGTACTCGGCCAACCGTACGGCGATCGGCTCCGACCCCGACCTCATCCTGCCGGGGCAGCGGCTGAGCCTGCGCACCACGGCCGACGCGGAGCCCGCGAAGTCCACCTGGTCCGCCAAGTCGACGAAGTCCGCCAAGCCCGCTCCGACCGCTCACCCCACCCGGACCACTCACTCCACGGCCACTGCTAGAACCACCACCCACTCCCTGATCGCTCCCGTGAACGCCGCCATGGGTACGCCGTACCACGCGGCGGGCGCGCACTGGTCCCTGGGCTACCACACCGGCGTCGACTTCCCCGTCCCCACCGGCACCTCCGTCCACGCGGTCGCGGCGGGACAGGTGGTCGCCGCCGGGTGGGGTGGTTCCTTCGGCTACCAGGTGGTGATCCGGCACGCCGACGGCCGCTACACCCAGTACGCCCATCTGTCGGCCATCTCGGTGCGGGAAGGGCAGGCGGTCTCCGGTGGCCGGCGCATCGGCCGCTCGGGGTCCACCGGGAACGCCACGGGCCCGCATCTGCACTTCGAGGTGCGGACCGGGCCCGGATTCGGCGCGGACGTCGACCCGGTCGCCTATCTCCGGGCCGGCGGCGTCAGGATGTGACGCGTGGGCGGTGCCGGTCGCGCCGGCCCCGAACGCGCGGTGGGGCGTACGCGCCGTTTGCGGAGCTGCTCCGGCTCCTTCTCCTCCAGCGGCCTGTCTCGTTCCTCCAGGGGCCTGTCCCGCTTCTTTGTGATGCGCGGCCCGGGAACCGGTTCGGCCGGTTCGGCAGGCGCAGTCGACTTGGCCGACTCGGTCGGCGTCGCCGGGTTCGGGGTGTGCGCGAGGCGCTCCGTCGTCAGCAGGATCAGTCCGCCCGCCGCCACCACGCCGGAGGTCAGGGCCAGTGCGGTGCCCGTGCTGCCGTAGCGGAAGGTCTCGCCGAACATGGTGATGCCGATCGCGGCCGCCAGGACCGGGTTCACCACCGTCAGCGTGGCGAGCGGCGCGGCGAGGCCGCCGCCGCGGTAGGCGGCCTGGGCCAGCAGCACGCCGGACGCGGCGAACACGCCGATCGCGGCCAGGGAGGGCAGGTCGGCCGCCGAAATCCCGCGGGTCCAGTCGACGGTGACGGTCTTGGTGAACACCGACGACATGCCGAACGCCATGCCGGCCGCGGTGGCGAGCAGCATGCTGCGTACCGCCGGGTGCCGGTGGGTGGCCCGGCCGGCGATCATCAGTGTCAGTACCGCCCCGCCGGTCACCAGTGCCGTGCCGACGCGCTGGGCGCCGGTGAGCGGCTGGCCGTCGGACGGGCCGACCAGGGACAGCAGCCCGGCGAGGCCCACGGTCGCCATGAGCGCGCCGCGCCACGCGGTGGCCCCGGCCCTGCGGCCGACGAACAGGGCCGCCATGGGCAGCGCGAACACGATGGTCAGGGCGCCGAGCGGCTGCACCAGACTGAGCGGACCGCAGGCCAGAGCCACCACGTGCAGCAGTCCGCCGATGCCGGTCAGCGCGACGGCCGCCCACCAGAGCGGCCGGCGCAGCGGGGCGAACCGCTCGTCGGGAGAGGACACCGCGACCTGCTCCTGCACGATCGCCCCGCCGGCGTACGCGACGGCGGAGACGAGCGACAGCAGCACGGACAACGCGAGGGCACTCATGCGTAGCTCCTCCGCGTCAGGCGGGACCCCCGGACCCGGCGCGGCATACGGTCGGCTTTCATGGCCCATACTCTGCCCGCCGGGGCTCTTTCCGTCGTCGTACCTGAGCAGGCCATGGCTCATACTGCCGGTGGAGTATCCCCCGAGCCCCGTCCTTCCCAGGGTGGGCGCGCCGGGTGGACTCCCGCGCCGACCGGGCCTTCGCCGCTCCTGTGACTGCTGGTACTAATCCTGTTCGTGGACCTCGACCCCGATCTCGCAGCGCTCCGCCCGCTCGGCGGCTTCTTCGTCCTACGCACGACAGGAGGTGCGGAGGGCGCCCCGGCGGGATCGCTGCCGACGCTCGCCGAGACGTACGGAGCCGTAAGGTCGGATGTTTACGGCGATTCCATAATTTTCCGTGTCGATACGGTCGCGCACCGTCTTCGCACTCCTGAGCTGCGGGTTTCGGCGTCGATCACACAGCAGGGGCTTGCGGCCCGCCTCTGGTCCGCGGCCCTCGGCTGCGCCGCGCTGTACGGCCGTGTCCCGGATCTGAACCCGGCCGCGCTGCGCTGGGACGCCGGCGCCGCCGCGCCCGACGACCTGTGGCTGACCGAGGTGCGCCCGCTGCCCGGGTACGCGGACGCGCTCGCGGCCACCGTGCTGGAGGGACACCTCGAACCCCTGGGGGTGGCCCTGAGGGCCCGCTACGGTATCGCCGCCGGTCTGCTCCGGGGCAACGCGGGCTCCGCGCTCGCCGGCGCCGCCCGCGAACTGGACCGCTGGGCACGCGCCAACGGGCGTACCGACGTGGCGCATCGGGCCCGTGCGCTCACCGCCGAGCTGTTCGCCCACCCCCTCCTGCGCACCACCGGCACCCTCACCGGCACCGCCTTCCGGCGCCGCAGCTGCTGCCTCTACTACCGCGTCCCCGGCGGCGGCATCTGCGGCGACTGCTGCTTCGCACGGGCACCGCACTCTTCCCCGCGCGCCTCATCTGGGTGACCATGAAAGGAACCTGCGGCTGAAACCAGGGGGTTGCGGTGCGAGTGGGACTGCTGAGCCGGGAGTACCCCCCGGACGTGTACGGCGGCGCGGGGGTCCATGTCGAGTTCCTGGCCAGGGAGTTGGCGTCCCTCGTCGACCTGGAGGTGCACTGCTGGGGCGAGGGCCGCGGCTTCGGGGTCGTACGCCACCGCCCGTGGTCCGCGCTCGACACCGCCAACGACGCGCTGCGCACCTTCTCCGTGGACCTCTCCATGACCGCCGCCCTCAGGAGTCGCGAACTCGTCCACTCCCACACCTGGTACGCGGGCCTCGCCGGCCACCTCGCCAAGCTCCTGTACGGCATCCCGCACGTGACGACCGCCCACTCCCTGGAGCCGCTGCGGCCCTGGAAGGCCGAGCAACTCGGCGGCGGATACGCCCTGTCCGGCTGGTCCGAACGTACCGCGATCGAGGGCGCCGACGCGGTGATCGCCGTGTCGGGGGCCATGCGCGAGGACGTCCTCGGCTGCTATCCGGCCCTGGACCCGGCCCGGGTCCATGTCGTGCACAACGGCATCGACACCACCCTCTACCGGCCGGACCACGGCACCGACGTCCTCGCCCGGATCGGCGTGGACCCGGCTCGCCCCTACGTCCTGTTCGTCGGCCGCATCACCCGGCAGAAGGGCGTGCCCCATCTGCTGCGCGCGGTACGGGACATCGACCCGGCGGCACAGGTCGTGCTGTGTGCGGGCGCGCCCGACACCCCGGAGATCGACCGCGAGTTCCGCGAGCAGTTCCGCGAGTTGAGCGCGGTCCGCGACGGCGTGCACTGGATCCCGCGCATGATGCCGCGCACGGATGTGATCCAACTCCTCACCCACGCGGCCGTGTTCGTCTGTCCCTCGGTCTACGAGCCGCTCGGCATCGTCAATCTGGAGGCGATGGCCTGCGGCACGCCCGTCGTGGCCTCGGCGGTCGGCGGCATTCCCGAGGTCGTCGAGGACGGCGAGACGGGGCTCCTCGTGCCCGTGGACGCGGCCGACGTGGACGGGGTGGACCTCGCGGCGGGCCTCACCCGCGCACTGGACTCGCTCCTCGGCGATCCGGAGACCGCCCGGCGGATGGGAGAGGCCGGACGGGAGCGCGCGGTGGGCGAGTTCGGGTGGGACGCCGTGGCCCGGCGGACGGTGCGGCTGTACGAGGAGATCCTCAAACAGGAATAGCGGGCCCGGCGAGGGCTCGATCGCCCGACGAGGGCTCAGTCAACGCTCAACCAGGGTGAGGGGAGCGGCCATGCGTCGTGGAGGACCTTCAGTTCTCGGGATCGTACTGGCGGGCGGCGAGGGCAAGCGGCTGATGCCCCTGACCACGGACCGCGCCAAACCCGCGGTCACCTTCGGCGGCACGTACCGCCTCGTCGACTTCGTGCTCTCCAACCTCGTCAACGCCGACATACTGCGCGTGTGCGTGCTGACCCAGTACAAGTCGCACTCGCTGGACCGGCACATCACCACCACCTGGCGGATGTCCAGCCTGCTCGGCAACTACGTCACCCCGGTCCCGGCGCAGCAGCGCCTCGGCCCGCGCTGGTACCTGGGCAGCGCCGACGCGATCCTCCAGTCGCTCAACCTCGTCCATGACGAACAGCCCGACTACGTCGCGGTGTTCGGGGCCGACCACGTCTACCGAATGGACCCGCGCCAGATGCTGGAGCAGCACATCGACGGCGGTGCGGGCGTGACCGTCGCGGGCATCCGCGTACCGCGCACCGAGTCCTCCTCGTTCGGTGTGATCACCCCCGGCTCCGACGGGCAGACCGTCGAGCGGTTCCTGGAGAAGCCCGCTGACCCGCCCGGCCTGCCGGACGACCCGGAGTCCGTCTTCGCCTCCATGGGCAACTACATCTTCACCACCAAGGCCCTGATCGAGGCGCTCGGGCGGGACGCCGAGGACGCGCAGTCCGTGCACGACATGGGCGGCTCGATCCTGCCCCAGCTCACCGGCCGCGGCGAGGCGCAGCTGTACGACTTCAGCGACAACCACGTCCCCGGCGAGACCACCGGCGACCGGGGCTACTGGAGGGACGTCGGCACCCTCGACGCCTACTACGACGCCCACATGGACCTGATCGCCGAGCGCCCGGCCTTCAACCTCTTCAACCGCACCTGGCCCATCTACACCCACTCCGGCCAGCTCTCGCCCGCCCGCTTCAACGCCGGCGGCATCGCGAGCGGGTCCATAATCAGCGCGGGTTGCCTGATCCGCGGCCAGGTCACGCGGTCCGTTCTGTCGCCCGGCGTGGTGGTGGACCCGGGGGCCGTCGTCCAGGGGTCGGTGCTGCACGACAACGTCCACGTCGGCCGGGGTGCGGTGGTGCGCGGGGCCGTGCTCGACAAGAACGTCCAGGTGCCGCCCGGGGCGACGATCGGGGTCAACCCGGAGCGGGACGCCGAGCTGTACACCGTTTCCACGGGCGGGGTGATCGCCCTGGGGAAGGGACAGCTGGTTCCCTAGGGGCTCTGTCTCGGGCGCTTCAGGGCCCCTCATGGCGCCTCAGGGCCCTCTTGGCGCATAGGCGGCACCGGTCCCGCGCCGCGACGCGTACCGGCCGAACGTCGCGGGATCCCCGGCTTCCCGCCCTCCGGACCTCAGGATGCAGGCAACGATGTCGAGCTCCGGAGGTCATCCGACATGAGAGGGACCCGGCTGCCGCGGCTGTGCCTGGCCGGGGCGATGGCGGCGTCCGCGCTGCTCGGCGCGCCCACCCCCGCACGGGCCGCCGCACCGAGCGCCGGCCGGCTCACCGACCTGGTCAACCCGTTCATCGGAACCGCGCACGAGGGCAACATCTTTCCCGGCGCGGCCGTGCCCTTCGGGATGGTGCAGTTGTCGCCGGACACCGGGCACAACACCGGCTACGACTACGCGCAGCGCCGTGTCCGAGGCTTCTCGCTCGTCCACCTGTCGGGCGTCGGCTGCCGCATCGGCGGCGACCTGCCGGTCCTGCCGACCACGGGCGACGTCACGGAGACGGACTACGCCAAGTACGCGGCCGGATTCCGCCACGACGACGAGCAGGCGAGCCCCGGCTACTACCGGGTGCGCCTGTCCTCCGGGATCGACACCGAGCTCACGGCTACCGCGCGCACCGGCGTCCAGCGCTACACCTTCCCGGCCACCGACAAGGCCAACGTCCTGCTCAACGCGCACCAGGCGCTGCACAAAGCGGTCGACAGCACGGCGGAGATCCTCGACGACCACACCGTCCGCACCACGATCACCGGCCACGGCTTCTGCCGCGACACCCTGCCCTACACCGTCCACACGATCACCCGCTTCGACCGGCCCTTCACCGCGTACGGCAGCTGGGACGGCGCCGCCGTCACCCCCGGCTCGCGCACCGGCCATGGCGGCGCCTACGTCCGCTTCGACACGACGACGGACCGCACCGTCACCGCGACCACCGCCCTGTCGTACGTCGACGCGCACGGCGCGGAGGTCAACCTCCGTGCGGAGGGCGGCCGTTCCTTCGACGCGGTGCGCGCGGCGGCCCGCCGCGCCTGGGAGGCGCGCCTCGGCACGGTGCGGGTCCGGGGCGGGGACGCCACCCGGCGCCGTACGTTCTACTCGTCGCTGTACCGGTCGTTCCTGGCGCCCAACGTCGGCAGCGACGCCGACGGCCGCTACACCGGCTGGGACCTGCGCGTGCATCGCGCCAAGGGCTTCACGTACTACCAGAACTGGTCCCTGTGGGACACGTACCGCACCCAGTGCCAGCTCCTCGCCCTGCTCGCGCCCCGCGAGGCCCGTGACATGGCCGTCTCGGTGATCAGGGTCGGCGAGGAGGGCGGCTGGCTGCCGAAGTGGGGCTACGGCACGGTCGAGACGAACATCATGACCGGCGACCCGGTCACCCCGTTCCTGACCACCGCCTACCAGCACGGGCTGCTCGGGGGACCCGAGGGCTACGCGGCGCGGGCGTACCGGCTGCTGAAGCGGAACGCCGACGAGGTGCCCCCGGCCGACGTGCCGACGACGGGCCGGGAGGCCAACGCCGAGTACATCGCGCACGGCTTCGCGCCGTACATCAAGAACCGCCCGCGGACCAAGCTCGGCGACTCCGACTACCACCAGGGCGGCTCGGTGACCCTGGAGTACGCCCTGTCCGACGCGATGCTCGCGCGGATGGCCCGCAGCCTCGGCCACACGGCGGACGCCGACCGGTGGGCGGCCCGCTCCCGGAACTACCGCACCGTCTTCGACCCGGCGACCGGCTTCTTCCGTGCCCGGGACGCCTCAGGCGCCTTCACCGGACCCGCCGACCCGGCCCGGAGCGTCGGTTTCCACGAGGGCACCGCCTGGCAGTACCAGTGGCTGGTGCCGCAGGACCTGCCGGGCCTGGTCCGGCTGATCGGAGGTCAGCGGGCGGCGAACGACCGGCTGGACGCGTTCTTCGCTTACGGCAAGCTGCTCGCGGACCCGGAACGCACCGCCCGCGAGGAGTGGGTGCACGGCAACGCGTACGCCTACTACAACTCGGCCACCTACAACCCGCAGAACGAGCCCGACCTCATCGCCCCGTACACCTACCTGTCGACCGGACAGCCCTGGAAGACCACCGACGTGGTGCACGCGGCGCTGACCCTCTTCACGGACGCGCCGACCGGCATGACCGGCAACGACGACCTGGGCACGATGTCCGCCTGGCACGTGCTGTCGTCGATCGGGCTCTTCCCGGTCCAGCCCGGGTACGACACCTGGGGACTGTCCACGCCCGTCTTCGACCGGGTCGAGCTCACTCTCGACCGCCGATACTGGCCGAGCGGCGGGCTGACGGTGACCGCACCCGGCACCTCGGCCGCCGACCGCTACGTGCAGACCGTCCGCGCGGACGGACTTACGTACGGCCGGACGTATCTGACGGGGGGTGCGCTGCGCTCCCTGCGCACCCTCGCGTTCACGGTCGGCCCGCACCCGTCGGAGTGGGGAACCGCGCCCCGGGCGGCGCCCCCCTCCCTGACGTGACCTCAGACGACGTGCACGTCGAGCCCCTTTCGGCGGGGAGACTTCATCTGAAGTTAACTATGCGTAACTTGATCGTACTTGACCGTAATCGCTTGTCGGAGGTTGACTGCTTGCCACCCTTCGTCGTGCCCCTTCGTCGATGTGAGGCAAGTCTTGACCTCTGATCTGCTCGCTCCCCTCGACCTGGCCTTCTGGAACATCGAATCGGACCGGCACCCGATGCACCTGGGCGCGCTCGGTGTCTTCTCCGCGCACTCGCCCACCGCCGGCGCCCACGCGGCCGACCTGCTCGCCGCCCGCGCCGCCGCCGTACCGGGGCTGCGGATGCGCATTCGCGACGTCTGGCAGCCGGTCGGCTCCCCCTTCTCGCTCCCGCTGGCCTTCGGCGGCGCGACCCGTGAACCAGACCCCGACTTCGACCCGATGAACCACGTACGGCTGCACGCCCCGACCGACGACTTCCAGGCCGTCGCCGGACAGCTCATGGAACGCCCGCTGGAGCGCGGCCGGCCACCCTGGGAGGCGCATGTGCTGCCCGGCGAGGACGGGGTCTCCTTCGCCGTGCTGTTCAAGTTCCACCACGCGCTCGCCGACGGCCTGCGGGCACTCAAGCTCGCCGCCGGCGTCCTGGACCCGATGGACCTGCCCGAGCGCGCCCCCCGCGCCGTCGAGCCGCCGCGCGGCCCGCTGCCCGACATGCGCAAGCTGCCCGGCCTGCTGCGGGGCGCCCTGTCGGAGGTCGGCCAGGCCCTCGACATCGGCGCCTCCGTCGCCCTCTCCAGCCTCGGCGTGCGCTCCTCCACGGCGCTGACCTCCGCCCCCAGCGGCACCCGCCGCACCGCCGGTGTCGTCCTCGACATCGACGACGTGCACCGGGTGCGCAAGGCCGTCGGCGGCACCGTCAACGACGTGCTGATCGCGGTCGTCGCGGGCGCGCTGCGCCGCTGGCTGGACGAACGCGGCGACGGCAGCGAGGGCGTCGCCCCGCGCGCCCTGATCCCCGTCTCCCGGCGCCGCCCGCGCTCCGCGCACACGCAGGGCAACCGGCTCTCGGGGTACCTGATACGGCTTCCCGTGGACGATCCCGACCCGCTCCGCCGCCTCGCCGCGGTGCGCACGGCGATGGACCGCAACAAGGACGCCGGCCCCACGCGGGGCGCCGGTGCCGTCGCGCTGCTCGCCGACCACGTGCCGGCGCTCGGCCACCGGCTCGGCGGACCGCTCGTCGGCCAGGCCGCCCGGCTCTGGTTCGACATCCTGGTCACCAGCGTGCCGCTGCCCGGCCTCGGCCTGCGCCTCGGCGGCCATCCGCTCACCGAGGTCTATCCCTTCGCCCCGCTCGCCCCGGGCCAGTCCCTGGCGGTCGCGGTCTCGACGTACCGCGGCCGTGTCCACTACGGGCTGGTCGCGGACGGACGGGCCGTACCGGACCTTGACCGGCTGGCTCGGGCTGTGTCGGACGAGGTGGAGATGTTGATGACCGTGTGTGACTAGTGACCGGCCGCGCGCCCTTTTTGGATCGATCACCTACGGGGCACCGCCCTTTTGGGCGCACCGTCGGTGAGGGCCGTCCAAGGCCACGCATCCCAACGCGTCGGCCGGGAGAGAGCCGCAGGGGCGCGCCGGTGTCGAGGCGGCATGGGGGTACCTCCCTGCTCGAGCGAAGCCGAGAGCTTGGGGGAGCGCGGAGGCCCGAAGGGCTGAGCACGATCGCGGCCTCGACACCGGCTTTGGCGCCCCGAAGGCGAACGACCCAAACCAGGGGCCTCCTATGAGCGGTTTGGTGGTATAGGCGGGCGCTCCGTAAAATTCGCTGTTCGAAGGCGGGCGCGACCGGTGCCCTGCGCAGGGATCAGGGAAGCGGCAGCGCGATGACGGTGACAGAGGACGGCCTGGCGACCACGGGCGACGTGGCGTACGAGCCCCGTGACGAGGTGGTCCACGGCCCCGGCATCGATCCCGAGCGTCTGGCCGTCTGCCTCGCCGTACTGGAGGAGCTCGACGAGCTCGACGTCGACCACCCCGACGCGATCAAGGTGCGCCGGGCCACCTCGCACATCTACCGCACGGTCAAGCAGCGCCGCCGCCAGGAGCGCCGGGCCGCCAAGACCGCCCACGACAAGGCGGTCACCGAGGCCACCGCGACCGGCTCCGCGCAGCGCATCGACGACGAGACCGAGGGCATCCTGCCGTCGTCGATCACGGAGGCGGGGCGGATCGCGGGCATACTCCAGCGCCCGCGCTCCTGCTACACCTGCAAGAGCCGGTACGTGGAAGTCGACTACTTCTACCACCAGCTCTGTCCCGACTGTGCCCGCGTGAACCGCGACAAGCGCGACGTCCGAGCCGACCTCGCCGGCAAGCGCGCGCTGCTCACCGGCGGCCGGGCCAAGATCGGCATGTACATCGCACTGCGACTGCTGCGTGACGGTGCGCACACGACGATCACCACGCGCTTCCCGAAGGACGCCATCCGCCGCTTCAAGGCGATGGACGACTCGGCGGACTGGATGCACCGTCTGGAGGTCGTCGGCATCGACCTGCGCGACCCGGCGCAGGCCGTGGCCCTCGCGGACCAGATGACCGAGGCGGGCCCGCTCGACATCCTGATCAACAACGCGACGCAGACCGTGCGCCGGCTGCCCTCCGCCTACGCCGCGCTGGTCGACGGCGAGAGCGCCCCGCTGCCGGCCGGTGAGCTTCCCGCTCACCACGTCATCGGCGCCTTCAACTCGGGCGCGGTCGACGGTCTGGCCGCGCTGCCCCTGGGCACCAGCGGTCTCGACGCCCAGAAGGTCGCCGACCTCGCCCTGGTCGCGGGCAACGCCAGCGTGGCCCGGCACCTCGACGGCACCGCCATCGACGCGGGCGGCCTGGTCCCCGACGTCGTCGACTCCAACACCTGGGTGCAGACCATCGAGCAGATCTCCCCGGTGGAGCTCCTCGAGACCCAGCTGTGCAACTACACGTCGCCGTTCATCCTGATCAGCAAGCTCCGCCCGGCCATGGCCGAGGCAGCCAAGAAGGCGTCGAGCGGACGCGCGTACGTCGTGAACGTCTCGGCGATGGAGGGCGTCTTCGGCCGCGGCTACAAGGGCGCGGGCCACCCGAACACGAACGCCGCCAAGGCCGCGATGAACATGGTGACGCGGACCAGCGCCCAGGAGATGTTCGACACCGACGGCATCCTCATGACCTCGGTCGACACCGGCTGGATCACCGACGAGCGCCCCCACTACGACAAGCTCCGCATGGCCGAGGCCGGCTTCCACGCCCCGCTCGACCTGGTCGACGGCGCGGCTCGCGTCTACGACCCGATCGTGCGCGGCGAGGCGGGCGACGACCTGTACGGCGTGTTCATGAAGGACTACGCGCCCGGCAGGTGGTGACCTGATCCGTCCGCGGTGACGGGCCGTCAGTCGGCGGTCCGCACGTGGGCGCTCCGGGCCGCCACCATCTCCAGCACCGTGCGCCAGTCCTCCAGGACCCCTGCGTCGAAGTGAGTGGCCCGGGCCTCCTCCCGTGCATGGCGCAGGCGCAGGAGATCGTCGTCGGCCGGCGGGCCGTGGGTCGTGTGAGGGTGGCGTACGAGGCCGGCGACGCGTTCGCCGAGCAGGGGGCGTACGGCGTCGGCCGCGCGGTCCGCCTGCCCGGCCTCGTCGCCGGAGTGCAGCAGCTGCCCGATGGCGTGCACCAGTCCCGCGAGCTGCAGCTCCTTGTCGGCGGGGCGGCCGCGGCGCAGCAGCGCGGCGGTCCGCAGCGCGTGCTCGCATCGGCAGGCGTAGAGCAGGTCCATCAGTTCCTGGACGGTGCGCAGCTCCATGCGTCGATCCTCCCGCGGTACAGCCGGTGCCGTGCGCCAGCAGATCAGGGCGAGTTTTCGACTCGGCCAACGGGGCCTGAACTGCGCGGCGTCAGGGCTCATGCGTTCGCAGTCATAGGCCGATCGGGTGATTCCAAACGGCGCATCGTGTGATGAACAGGGCAAAATAGGGCTGTTAGAGCACGCGTTGACGCGCGATAGTTACAGATTGTTTGCACTCCCTATCGAGCGGACCCCCGCTCATTTGGTTAGTCTGGAGCCGACGGACAACAGCACCGGGGCCCAACATGAGGAGTGCGCGGTGACACCCGAGAAGACGAATCGAGACGAGCGCCCCAAGGAACGCAAGGAGCGCACCGGCCGTCGGCCCGGACAGCTCGGCAACCTTGACGTATGGGCCCGGTCCGCCCCGATCCGCCTCGCGGGTTACGAGGACGACCTCGCCGAACCCCACATCCTGCCGAGCGTCGACTGACCGCCGGTCAGCCACCGCGCGAACGACGAAGCGGCATGGGCGTGCGAAGCCACGCCGGGCGCACGCCCGTGCCGAGCACAGAAGCGGGGGGCCCGAGCCGGCCCCCGGGGGTGTGTGGTCGGGCGGGGGTCGGCCCCCCCGCGGGGGAGTCGAGCCGCCCCCGGCGCGTCCCCC